>JAAYXX010000415.1 GCA_012515695.1 Chloroflexota bacterium | reverse complement strand
ATTCCCCATCAGCAACGCGGCTCGATCCAGCAGCACATTCGGGACAATAGCGCCCCCCGCAGCAGTACACCGCTAGTCCGAACCGCGCCCTTGATACACCCGCCAGACAGAATCCTTCACAGTATCAATCTATCACGAACTGTGCGGCGTAACGTAAACTCGACGTCAAGTCCTGCAAGCCTTTCTCACGCGCAAGCCAGCGATATTAGCTGTTTCGACTCTTTTTAAAAGTATTTTGCTAATAATTATTGACATCCCGCCTGTCTGCCCTTATAATCGAAATATCAGGTCTCGCCCCGCCCATTGCTCACCAACCGCCCCGCCGGGGCTACCCCACACAGACGCGGGGCCACTGCCGAGACCGCGCCTCGCGCTCGCAACGGCTATTCCCTACGTTCACGCAAATTTAAAGAGGAGTAACATGAACGAGATCACGATAAAGCGCGGTGGCCGCAAGGTAACCTTCAAAAAGACGCCCGAGTATTTCGCAGTGCGTACCAAGCAAGGCCGAGCCGCCAGTGTCAAGACGCTGGAAGCCTGCTGCGGCCAGCCTCAAGCGCCCGTGCGACACGTAGAATCGGTAGCAACAGCCAATATGGAGGTCTTTGCCGTCGAGGAAACCGATAAACTCGAAGAGACCATGGACCAACTGCGCGAGGCCCCCGCCAGCGACGTCGTCAGCCACGTCTATTCGATAGACAACACCCCCAGCGGGGCAGTCATCCCCACCGGCACCATGACCATCCAGTTCAAGCCCGATGTGTCACCGCAAAAGTGCGAGGAAATCCTCGCCAAGTACGGCCTGGAGATCATCGAAGACCTGGACTTCCTGCCGCACGGCCACACGGTGCGCCTGACACAGGCGTCCACCAAGAACCCTCTCAAGATTGCCGCCGAGCTTCAGCAATTACCCGAAATCGAGACAGCCGAGCCTGACCTGAGCTTTCAGGTTTCGCTGAAATACATCCCGGCAGACCCGCTCTACCCGGAACAGTGGCATCTGCACAATCGGGGAGACAAAACGGGCCTCGCGGCAGGGGCAGACGTCAAAGCAGAAGGAGCCTGGGAGTATACCCTGGGGTCGCGGGATATCGTGGTGAGCATCATTGACGACGGCTTTGACCTGACCCACCCCGAGTTCTCTGCCCCCGGCAAGATCGTCGCCCCACGCGATTTCAGCCAGAACGACCTTGACCCTGCCCCCATGATGGAGGGCGAAAACCACGGCACAGCCTGCGCGGGGGTAGCCATCGCCGAGGAAAACGGCATTGGCGGCGTCGGGCTGGCTCCCCGGTGCGCCTTTATGCCCGTGCGTATGGCCCAATGGCTGACCGACCAGTCCGTCATGCAGATGTTCCAGTACATCATCGACAACAACGCCGACGTGGTCAGTTGCAGCTGGTCCGCCGGAGCCTGGAACTTTCCGCTATCCACCAAGATGAGCGGCATCATCCGCAAGGCCGCTACGCAGGGACGCCGCAACAAAAAGGGGTGCGTCATCCTGTTCGCGGCTGGCAACGAGGGCCGTCCGCTGAACGGGGAAAAGGACGGCCAGGTGTCCTACCAGGGGTTCGCGCTACACCCCGACGTAATCGCCGTGGCAGCCTCCAACAGCCTGGACAAGCACTCGTCCTATAGCAACTATGGCCCGGAAATCACCCTTTGCGCCCCCTCCAGCGGCACACCGGGCCGCCGGATCACCACCACCGACCGACGCGGAACCAAGGGCTACTCGGCGGAGGACTATACCCATGACTTTGGCGGCACCTCTAGCGCCACCCCGCTGGCAGCCGGGCTGGCCGCATTGATCCTTTCGGTCAACCCCGACCTGACCGCCGCCGAGGTCAAGCAAATCATGATGGATACGGCGGATAAAATCGACGAGGAGAACGGGGAGTACGTGGATGGTCACTCGCCCTACTTTGGCCACGGGCGCATCAACGCGGAAAAGGCCGTCGCCCTGGCCGCGGGCGCGAGTCAGGCGCTACGCCTGCCGCAAGTGCTCTTTGTGGAGCATCGGGTGAACAAGCCCATCCCCGACCCCGGCGAGGTGGAAGACCCGATCACCTTTCCCCTGGACGTGCCCATCCGAGACATCGAGGTCAGCGTAGACATTCGCCACACCTGGCGCGGCGACCTGAAATTGATCTTGAAGGCACCACAGGGACGCGAGATCATCCTCCGGGACAGGTCCGGCGGCAGCCAGGATGACCTGATCGCCAGCTTTCGCTCCAGCACCGAGCCAGCCCTTTTCGCCCCACTGATCGGCAAGTCCGCCGAAGGGGATTGGCGGCTCCATATCGTGGACACAAACAAACGCGACGCGGGCGTCCTCCTGAAATGGGGGTTGGCTATCACCTACTAGCGCGCCCATACCACGGCTACAGCATAGCAAACGGGGGAGCGGGCAATCACTACCCACTCCCCCGTTGACGTTCAAAAGCGGACAAGTAGCCGCGCCTTGCAGGCGCGCCTACTCATTGGACCGCCAGCTTCCAGCCGGCATAACTGTAAACCGCCAAGGAGATGATAATGGCGCTAACTTTTGATTGTCACGGCCAGCAGATCCCCGTCACCCCCCTCACCCCCGGCTGTACCCAGCCGCCCGGCTGAAAGCCGCACTCTCCCAAAGGGCGAGGGCGGCATATATGCCGGTGGGATATTGCCGCGCTTACCGGTGCCCGAAGGGCGGATGAGGGTAACTCTGATCTTGCCCCAGCACTTGATCCGCGAAAAGTTAGCGCCATTAACCAAGGATGGCGGCGGGCCGATCCCCTTCCAGGGGGAGGACAACAGCCTCTATGAGCCGCTTCTATTCCACCAGAATGCCTGGAATATAGACCAGCAGGGTCAGCACAGCATCACACGCCACGAAAATGGCAAACGTCTGAACCAGCGAAGCATACTCGCGCCGCCGCATAAAAAGCCAGGTCAGTGCGCCAGCCAGCCCGCCAATGATCAGCGGAGTCAGCGCCCCCAGCCACAGCACCAGGTCGCGAGACATCCCCGGCAAATCAACCGCTCCCAGCCAATAGTCACCGGTAAGATATTTCAAGAACACATACAGCAGGATCGACACCACCAGCATCACCCGTGGCCCCCGTCTCGCCAGATCAGACTCGACGGTGATAAAGAGATAGATGGCCATGATAATCATCGGGGCCCCCGCCCACATAAACGTTAGCGGGATCAGGCCCACGGCCTGCGTCATGGCCCACAGCACGTCTGCAACCTCGGCCAGCACATCCTGCGCCGTTACACGGTTCAGCCTCGCCCGCGCCGCCGCTGCCGTGCTGGCATAGTACACGTCATATTGGCCGAATCCGGCTGTGTCTATCCACGCCACGTGCAGATTCCCGTTGCCGCTCCGCAACACTGGCCGCAGCGAGCTTGACCCGGTCTTGCCCGCCACCTGGTACCCCTCCAACTCGCCATTGGCCCAGACCGTCAACAATACCTGCACATTGCTGGACCTGCGCCCATCAAGTTGCGTCGAGAAAACCACGGCCAGTTGCTCCCCATGCTCCTCAGACGTCGCAGCCAGATAGACGAACTGCGCCGCAGCATCTTGAGCCGCGACACCCGCCAGTTCGCCCACATTGAACGCGGTATGCACCCGCCCATATTCGGGATAGTTCGACGCAGGCAGTAGAACCTGCCGGGGCGCTTGCGCTTGTTCGGGCCTGCCCAGAGGGAACGTCACGCAATAAGACTCGGCGCCCGGATCAGATAGCCCGCCGCCGCGCCGCTCCAGCGCCCAGAACACATAGGCGTCGCTTCCGGCCAGGCCGATTGTTGGCCGATGCGCCACCAGCCCCCCGCCCGCCGGAAAGCTCGTGAGCAGCGCAGCCGCGTCAAGCTGGCGGGCCTCGCCATCGAAAACCGCATAGTGCAGGTAGTATCGCCCATACGTGGGTTCCTGATACCAGACCAGATGCGCCAGCCCGCTCTGGTCGCGCCGGAACGCGGGGGCGAACCCGCCCTCAGCCAGCAGCAGATTATCGGCTGCCACCTCGCCCGCGCTCGTCAGCCGCAAATGGTACAGGCCCGCGCCCTCCCCTTCCTGAGCGCACCAAAAGACGTCCAGCTCGCCGGTGGGAGCAAGGCCCGCATCATAGCGCGCGGCCCCCAGTCCCTCCAGCGAGATGGGTTGAGCGTCGCGCACCAACTCGCCCATGCTGTCCAGTTGCGTGTAGAACAGCCGCCGCTCGTCGCCCAGGCGATCCACCCACAGCAGGTGTACCTGGCCGTCGTTTCCAGCGACCAGCTCAACGTCAGACGGCGACATCATCGTGATGGGCAGGTTGCGCTCGGTGACCACCTCCCCCGCAGCGTCCAGCCGCGCAAAATGCACCACCTGGGCCGCACCGTCATCCGTCGCGGCCACCCATGCCACATACGCTGCATCCCCAGCGGGATCAAGCGCAAACCCCACCGGCCCGTTCAGAATCGTCCTGCCCAGGTATTGGCCCCGGCTCCAGTCATGGCTAGCGCGGTCGCTCTTGCGGCCCGCCACCTGACAGCCAGCCAACAGATAACAACTCAGAACCAGCGCCAGCAGAACCAGGATCGTCCGCTGGACTCGACGTGCATGCATAAGTGCTCCTTGAGATAAAGGGTAAGGCAGAAGTTGCGCTGCCAGCCAGGGGTTAGGCCCAGTATACTTGAGGCCGAAACAGGCGGTCAAATAATCGCAATCGCTCTTGCCGCCGCCCCGTACATCGGATAGCGGTGCGGGCGATACACGAAATCCGAAATTGAAACTATGACCGCTCTGTGGTATATTCAAGGTGTCACCAAAAGGGCCACGGAGCAGAGATGTGGCCCTTATATTTTACGTCCGGCAAACGGGCAGAAAGAGAAGTATATAAGAAATGGCAACTGTGCAAGATAATATGGTGGTGAGCCTTGACTATACCCTGCGGCTGGATGACGAAGGAGTCGTGGATACCTCCGAAGGTCGCGAGCCGTTGATGTATATCCAGGGCCAGGGGCAGATTATCCCCGGCCTGGAAAAACAACTCGCTGGTATGGAAACGGGCCAGGAAAAAGACGTGGTCGTCCTTCCCGAAGAGGGCTATGGCGAGTATGACTCGGATCTGGTCGAGACCCTGCCCCGCAGCATCTTCCCGCCCGAGCTAGAAGAAGGTATGGCTTTCCGTATGCGCACGGACGATGGGCGCATCGCCGTCGTATACGTCGAGGAAATCCAGGGGGACCAGGTAGTCGTCAACCTGAACCACCCGCTCGCGGGCAAAACGCTCTACTTCCATGTGCGCGTTAACGACGTGCGCGAAGCCACGCCCGAAGAACTCATGATGACCTGCGACGGGTGCGGTGGCAGTTGCAGCAGTTGCGGCGACTCTTGCTGCGACGACGATTCTTGCTGCGACGAAGAGGGCTGCTGCCACTAGCCTGGTCTGGTGTTCAGAGGGAAAGGCGCTTGGAAACAAGCGCCTTTTGTTTTCTCCTCAGATCAACCCCATCGAGCCATCAGGACGCATCGGAGCGCCCCTGCGCCACGGCTCGTACGGGTGCTGCTCGCAAAACTGCTCATTCAACTCGATGCCCAGGCCCGGCTTGGCGGGCAACTCCAGATAGCCGCCCACCATCCGGTATGGCTCCTGCACCAGCTCGCGGCGGGGAGCCGCCACATCGAGATGGTACTCCAGGATCAGGAAAGCGGGCGCGGTGGCCGCAAATTGCGCGTTCACCGCTGTCGCCACTGGCCCCATTGGGTTGTGGGGAGCCACAGTGACATACTCCGCCTCGGCTAGCGCGGCGATCTTTTTCATCTCGGTGAGGCCGCCACAGCAACACACATCCGGCTGGATGATGTCCGCCGCGCGCACCCGCAACAGGTCGCGGAACTCCCATTTGGTATAAAGCATCTCGCCCGTGGCGATGGGCACGCGTGACCTGGCCCGCACATCCGCCATTGCCTCCACGTTCTCCGGGCGCACCGGCTCTTCCACAAACATTGGGCGATACGGCTCCAACACCTGACACAGCTCGACGGCCCGAATCGGCTCGAGCAGTTGCGCGTGTGGGTCCAGAGCAATGTCAATCGCGTCCGTCAGCCTATCGCGCAACAGGGCCATTTTGCGCTCTGCCCAGCGTAACGCCTGGGGCCAGGGCATCTCGTGCACCCCCGGCGGCAAGGGGTTCGTCTTGATGGCGGTGAACCCCCACGTCCCGATCAGGCGCAAAGCATTGTCCGCCGTCTCCTCAGGCGTAGCGCCGCCCGGATTCTGGTAGACCCGAACGCGATCGCGGCACTTGCCCCCCAGCAATTGGTAGACTGGCACCCCCAGCGCCTTGCCCTTGATATCCCACAAGGCGTGGTCAATGCCGCTAATCGCCGAGTTGATCACCGACCCGCCAGGGAACCGCGAGCCAATATACAGCTTTTGCCAGATTCCCTCAATATCCATCGGGTCCAGGCCCACCAGCCAATCCTCAAAGTAGTGGATCGCTCTGGCGGTAGCCTCGTCCGGCCCTACGCTATACGCCTCCCCAATACCGTGCAGCCCCTCGTCCGTCTGCACCCGAACGAAGCAAAAGTTCCTCCGCTGAACATGCACCAACCAGGTCTTGATACCAGTAATTTTCATCCACTGTGCTCCTTGTGGGATATACGGTATAATACCCGAAATGAGCCGATAAGGAAACTGCGCCCGCACCCTTGCGCCCGCACCCTTGCGCCGCACCCTTGCGCCCGCACCCTGTCGGCATCGAACGCATGAACCCGTTGCTGTGGAGTATCGTAGCTCAGGAGCGCCGTATGGAAACCAACTCCACGAGTTTACATCTTCGGCTAGCTCGCTCATCCATGGACGTGTCCAATACACTTGATTCCCAGCCGCCGAAAAGCGGCTGCGCCAGCAATCTGGCGATTGCGACGGTTGGTGCCGTTTCAACTGCCTATGCCGCGTGCCCAGGTTTCTGGGCGCACTTCCCATCAGCCGCTGGCTTGACAGCCCCAACCCTTTGGAGTACACTAGGGCCAGTTCGATCGGAAGGTAGACTGCCATGTATAACTGGACGGTCCAACTCAGGAGGAGCCCGAGGCATACGCCGGACCAATGGTCTGGATAGTTGCGCTTGGGCGATAATCGAGGATGATTTAGCCACCAGCTCTCCAGATGGGGAGCTGGTTTTTTATTTCACCAGTCCGCGTGCAAGGAGATGAACCCATGATTCGAGCAGGTATTATCGGAGCAACGGGCTATACCGGCTACGAACTCGTGCAGATATTCGAACGCCACCCAGAGGTGCAGGTCGTCTTTGCCACCTCCGAGTCGTATGCTGGCAAGTGTTACGCCGAGGTCTACCCCTGCCCCTACAACCAGCGCCTCATCGCGCTAGATCAAGCGCCCCTGAATCAAGTGGACGTGGTGTTCCTATGTACGCCCCACGGCACGTCTGCCCTGCTGGCCCAGCAGGTGTTGGACGCGGGAGCCAGATGCATCGACCTGTCCGCCGATTTCCGTTTGCGAGACGTGGCCGTCTATGAAAAGTGGTACAAGCCGCACCCCGTCCCTGGCCTGCTGCCCGAAGCAGTCTACGGCCTGCCGGAGGTATACGCCTCCCAGATCGCCGAGGCCCGGCTGATCGCCAACCCAGGCTGCTATCCCACGGGGCCGCTGCTGGCCCTGTACCCCCTCCTGCAGGCGGGCATCATCCAGGATCAGCGCCTGATCCTCGACGCCAAGTCGGGCGTTTCCGGCGCGGGGGCTGCCCCTTCGCCCAAGACCCACTTTGTCAACGTCCATGACAACCTGTCCGTATATAACGCGGGCCACAGCCACCGGCATGTGCCCGAGATCGAGCAAGAGCTACAACGTTTCGCCGGGCGCCACGTGCGCGTGGTCTTTACCCCGCACCTGCTGCCCGTTTCGCGGGGCATCCTGACCACCATCTATATCACCGTAGACCCTTCTGTCCAGGCGAGCGATATCGTGGCCCTCTGGCAAAAGGCGTATGCGGGCCAGCCGTGCGTCCATATCCTGCCCGCGGGCGAAACCGCCACCCTGGCCCACACGGTATATACCAACCGCTGCGCCCTCTCCCTGACATCCGCCGGGGCCGAGGGCGAGTTTATACTCGTCACCAGCATTGACAACCTGATCAAAGGCGCTTCCGGCCAGGCCGTGCAAAACATGAATCTGATGTTCGGCCTGAATCAGACCCTTGGCCTGATCGTCTAGGCCGCCCTCACCTGCCCTTCCTTCTGGCAAGGAGGGACCTGGACCGCCGCCGTCCTTGGCGACAGCCGTCACAAATGCCGATGCCAGCAGTTCTACGAGCCGGGAGCGGCAGATGAACGCACTCTCGCTCTACACGACATATGCGTAACGTATTAGAATAAGGGAACCCATCAAGAGGAAAGAACCATGAACAACCGTACCCTGCTCAAAGTGGGCGGCGCAGAACTTGAGGACGGCCCAGAGATCGAGGCGCTGGCCGACGCCCTGAGCCGCCTGATAGCCGAGCGCCAGATGGTTGTGGTACATGGCGGCGGGCCGGAAATCGCCCGCCTGCAAGAGCGCCTGGGGCTAAAGCCCAATTTCATCGACGGCCTGCGCGTCACCGACCAGGAATCTCTGCGCGTGGCCGAGATGGTGCTGTCGGGCGCGGTGAACAAGCGCCTCACCGCCCGGCTGGTCACGCGGGGGGCCAAAGCCATCGGCATGAGCGGCATTGACTGCGGCCTGCTGCGAGCGGCCAAAGTGCAGCATCCCAAGGGCGACCTGGGCTGCGTCGGCGAAATCGTCGAGGTGCAGACGGCCCCGCTGCTAGAGCTGCTCTCGCTGGGCTATACGCCGGTCATCTCGCCCATCTCCCTGGGGGCCGACGGACGGCCGCTGAACGTGAACGCCGATCACGCGGCGCTGGCTATCGCCAGGGCCTTGCAGGTGCAAGAGGCCATCTTTTTGACCAACGTGCCCGGCGTGCTGGTGGACGGTCAGGTGATGGCCGAGCTATCCAGCGAGCACGCCCAGCAGTTGATCGAGGCGGGCCACATCACCGGCGGGATGATCCCCAAGGTGCAGTCCGCCCTGCAAGTCATCGCCTGCGGAGTGCAGGCAGTGCGTATCACCAATCTAGAAGGATTGGCGCAAGCATCAGGAACGCGGGTATCGGCCTGAGCCGAACCGCTCACACAAACATCTCGAATGACAAAGGGGGAAGTAAAATGAAACCAGAAGAGATTATGGCCCTCGACAAGCAATACGTCCTGCACACCTATGCGCGGGCACCGTTTGTATTGGAGCGCGGCGAAGGCGTACGCCTCTATGACACGGAGGGGAGGAGCTATCTCGACTTTGTCAGCGGGATCGCGGTGAACGCCCTGGGCTATGGCGACCCCGACGTCTTGCAGGCCATCAACCAGCAGGCTGCGCGCATGATACACGTCTCCAACTTCTACGTGACCCAGCCGCAGGCCGAATTGGCGAAAATGCTCGTGGAGCGTTCGTTCGCTGACAAGGTATTCTTTTGCAATTCGGGCGCAGAGGCCAACGAGGCAGCCATCAAGTTCGCTCGCCGTTGGGCGCAGACCCACTTTGGCCCAGGCAAAACCGATTTCCTCGGCTTTTCCGGGGCTTTTCACGGGCGTACGATGGGTTCCCTGGCGCTGACGCCGCGCCCCCATTATCAAGACCCGTTCCTGCCGCTCATGCCCGGCGCCAAGTTCGCCACCTACAACGACCTGGCCTCCGCCGAGCAACTGCTGGATGACCACACCTGCGCCGTAATCGTCGAGCCGCTCCAGGGCGAGGGGGGTATCAACCCGGCCACGCCCGAGTTCCTGCAAGGCTTGCGGCGGCTGTGCGACGAACGCGGCTGCCTGCTCATTTTCGACGAAGTGCAGTGCGGCCTGGGACGCACGGGCACGCTGTGGGCACATGAACCCTACGGCGTCGCGCCCGACCTGATGACCCTCGCCAAGCCGCTGGCGGGCGGCCTGCCGATGGGCGCTACGCTGGTAGCCAAGGCCGTCGCCGATTGCGTCCAACCCGGCGACCACGCCAGCACGTTTGCTGGCAGCCCCCTCGTTGCCAGCGTCGCCAGGGTCGTCCTGCAAAAGATCGCCAGCCCGGAATTCCTCGCGCATGTACGGTGGGCCGGGGAATACCTGGGCGGCGCGTTGGCCGAGCTACAGCGCAAACACAATCACATCACCGCGGTGCGCGGGCGGGGCCTCATCTGGGGCATCGAAACCGATCTCGATGTCTCCCCGATGATCGAAGCGGGCTATGAGCGCGGCCTCATCACCTGCAAGGCTGGCCCCAACATCGTGCGTCTGGTTCCGCCGCTAGTCGTGCAGCAGGCTGATCTGGACCAGGCCATCGTCATTCTGGATCAAGTCTTTGGGCTGGCCTAAGCACGCCAGAGGAGAAGGGAACGTGTCGGAAAAAACAAGACGAGTCACCCTACGCAAGCCAATAGTCCAGGACGTGCCCCATATGGCGCGCATCATCAACAGCTATGCCTCGCAGGGCCAGATGCTGCCCAGGTCGCACCACAAACTCTACCAGGACATCCGCGACTTTGTCATTGCCACCGTAGATGACGAGATCATCGGCTGCGGGGCGCTCCACGTGGTCTGGGCAGACATAGCCGAAGTGCGCTCGCTGGCCGTCATGCCGGACTGGCAGGGCAAGGGCGTGGGGCGGCTGATTGTGGAGGCGCTGGTACAGGAGGCACGTTCCCTCGGATTGCCCTCGGTCTTTGCGCTCACCTATCGGCAAGGCTTTTTCGAGCGCATGGGGTTCCATGTAGTGCCCCGCGAGACCCTGCCGCACAAAATCTGGGGGGAATGCCTGGATTGCCCCAATTTCCCAAACTGCAACGAAATCGCTCTAACAATGGATATTACACTACAAGAGGAGCCAACTGATGAAGGGTGAAGTAAAAAAGTGCGTCCTGGCCTACTCGGGCGGCCTGGATACATCGGTGATCGTGCCCTGGCTTAAGGAGAACTATGGCTGTGAAGTGATCTGCATGACAGCCGACCTGGGGCAAGAGGAAGAACTCTCTGGCCTGGAAGAAAAGGCCATCGCCAGCGGAGCCAGCAAAATTTACATCGAAGACCTGCGCGGCGAGTTCCTGACGGATTACGTCTTCCCCACCATGATGTCCGGGGCCGTCTATGAGCGATTCTACCTGCTGGGCACCTCTTTCGCGCGCCCGCTGATCGCCAAGCGCATGGTCGAGATCGCCGAGATCGAGGGCGCCGACGCCGTCGCCCACGGCTGCACCGGCAAGGGCAACGACCAGGTGCGCTTTGAACTGAGCGTCAAGGCGCTCAACCCTCGCCTGCGGGTGATTGCCCCCTGGCGCGAGTGGAACATTCGCTCCCGCGAGGACGCGCTGGAATACGCCGCCGCCCACAACGTGCCCGTCACCCAGAGCAAGCGTTCCATCTATAGCCGCGACCGCAACATCTGGCACATCAGCCACGAGGGCGGCGACCTGGAAGACCCCTGGAACGAGCCGAGCGAGGAAATGTTTGTGCTCAGCGTCTCGCCCGAAGCCGCGCCCGACGAGCCGGAATACGTCGAGATCGACTTTCGCAGCGGCGTGCCTGTGCGGCTGAACGGGACCAGCATGGGGCCGGTGGAACTGGTCTCTGCGCTAAACCGTCTCGGCGGCAAGCATGGCGTGGGCCGCGTGGACATGGTGGAGAACCGCCTGGTGGGGATGAAGTCGCACGGCGTATACGAGACCCCCGCTGGCACAATCCTGTACATGGCGCACAAGGGCCTGGAAAGCCTCGTCCTCGACGCCGAAACGATGCACTACAAGGACAAAGTGGCGCTCCAGTTCGCCGAGATGGTCTACAACGGGCGCTGGTTCACCCCCTTGCGCGAGGCGCTCTCGGCCTTTGTCGAGGTAACGCAAAAGAACGTCACCGGCACCGTTCGCGTCAAGCTATACAAGGGCAACTGCATCCTCGTGGGCCGCAAGTCCCCCTTTAGCCTGTATCGCGAAGACTATGCTACGTTCGGCGCGGATAACGTCTACGATCAGTCTGACGCCGAGGGCTTTATCAACCTGTACGGCCTGTCCATGAAGGTGCGGGCGCTGCTCAACATCGAGGGGGCGGGGCGTTCCGGCGCAGAAGAGCCGGACTATGAACAGTTCCCCAGGGATTAGGCCATGAAGACACTATGGGGAGGCCGCTATCGCGGCGTAACCGATGAGCTGATGTGGGCGTTCAACGCCTCCATCGCCTATGACCGGCGGCTGGCCCAGGTAGACATTCGGGGGAGCATGGCCTACGCCCGCGCCTTGGAGCGGGCGGGCGTGCTTCCCCACGAAGAAGTGCGGGCCATCACCGACGGCCTGCAACTGGTCGCCGACGAGTTTGACCGGGGCGAGTTTCGCTTTGCGCCCACCGACGAGGACATCCACACGGCGGTGGAGCGCCGCCTGGGCGAGATGATCGGGCCGGTAGCGGGCAAACTGCACACGGGCCGCAGCCGCAACGACCAGATCGCCACGGACATCCGCCTGTTCCTGATGGACGAACTGGCTGCCTTGGGCGACGCGCTGCGCCACGCGCAAAGCAGCATCGTCGCTCAGGCGGAACGCCATCTGCATGTGCTCATGCCCGGCTATACCCACCTGCAACCCGCCCAGCCGGTGCGCTTTAGCCATTGGCTGCTGTCCTACTTCTGGATGTTGGAACGCGACTACCAGCGGATGGCCGACCTGCTGCGGCGCGTGGCGGTCTGCCCTCTGGGAGCGGGGCCGCTGGCGGGCAACGCCTACGGCATAGACCGCGAGGCGCTCGCCCGCGACCTTGGGTTCAACGGCGTCACCGAGAACAGCATGGACGCCGTCAGCGATCGGGATATGCTCCTGGAGACGCTCAGTTGGGCGGCCATCCTCGGCACACACCTCAGCCGCCTGGCCGAAGACCTGATTCTCTGGTCTACCGCCGAGTTTGGCTTTGTGCTGCTGGACGAGCGGTACACCACCGGCTCCAGCATCATGCCGCAAAAGCGCAACCCCGACAGCATGGAGCTGGTGCGCGGCAAATCGGGCCGCCTGACGGGCAACCTGATGCGCCTGCTAACGGTGGTCAAGGGCATCCCCTCCACCTACGACAAGGACCTGCAAGAGGACAAGGAACCCCTGTTCGACACGTTGGACACGCTGGAAATGCTGCTGCCCATCGTGGCGGGGGTGGTCGAGACGCTTCAGGTGAACGAGGACAAAATGCGTGCGGCTCTTGTCGAAGGGCTGCTGGCTACCGATCTGGCCGACTATCTGGTGCGGCGGGGCGTGCCCTTCCGCGAAGCGCATGGGCTGGTGGGTCAGGCTGTACTGCAAAGCGAGGAACGGGGCGTGCCCCTGAGCAAGCTGCCCTACGAGGTCTATCAGGCCATTTCCCCGGCCTATGGCCCCGACCTGTACGCGGCGCTGGACTATGAGGCGTCGGTAGAGGCGCGCAACATGCGCGGCGGCACCGCCCTGGAAGCCGTGCGCGAGCAACTCGAGCGCGCTCAGGCCATCCTGGCAAAATGAGGGATCACAGTCGCGCTTGCCACAGGGCTATGGCAAGCGCGACTGTGTATTGCGCCGCAACAGCAGAGCCTTGCTCTTGCCGGGCGTTAGGCTGACGCCAAGAGCCTGGGGCGCTGGCCGGACAAGCCCGACATCGAACCACGCAAGCCCGGCAGGCGTAACAGAGGACGAAACCACCTGTAAGCGTTCCCCGCCGCGGTAGAGGCCCACCCGCAACAACGCTACTGGTTGTGCGAACTGCCAGCTTTCGCTCCAACCTACCAGAACATGAGAAAGGCGAGCCTCTTGTCTACATCCCCACTCCCGGCAGCTTGTACCCGCACCTGCATTGCCCTTCTTCGACGTTTCGCTCGCGAATGCTAAAGCCCAACCGCCGGATGGCCATCGCGTCGCAGGCCGGGCATTTGGTGCTCTCCCCCTCGCCGCCGGGCACATTCCCCTCATATACGAACTGTAGCCCCTCTTCCATCCCAATTTCGCGGGCGCGGTGAAGCCTGGCTACTGGCGTGCTGGGCCGATCCACCAGCTTGTAGGTGGGGTGAAAGCGGCTCACGTGCCACGGTGTCTCTGATCCCAGATTGTCCACCAGGAACCGGGCAATCTGTCGCAGCTCCTCGTCTGAATCATTCAGGCCGGGAATCACCAGTGTCGTCACTTCCAGCCAGATGCCCAGCCGCTTCATCATAATCAGGCTGTCCAGTACCGGCTGCAAACTCGCCTTGCATTGCTGCCGATAGAACTCGTCGCGAAAAGACTTGAGATCCACGTTGGCCGCGTCGATTAACGGCGGCTCGCCGGGTTTGCCCACCATGTCCAGCATCTCTGGCGTCATATAGCCGTTGGTCACGTATATATTCGCGATTCCCGCTTCGTGGGCCAGCTTGCCGCAGTCATAGTTGAACTCGAACGAGATGGTTGGCTCGGTGTAGGTGTAGGCAATGCTGCGGCAATTGTAACGCTGCGCCATCTGCACCACCGCCTCCGGCGGCACATCCTCCCCGCCAATACGCTCGCGTTGCAATACCATCTGCGAGATGTCCGCGTTCTGGCAAAACGTGCAGCGGAAATTGCAGCCCACCGTGGCGATAGAAAGGGCAGTCGAGCCGGGGTAGAAATGGAACAGGGGCTTCTTCTCGATGGGATCAATCGCCTGGGCGATCAGCTTGCCGTATACCAGACTATACAACGTGCCCTTGCGGTTTTCGCGCACCCCGCAAAAGCCGCGCTTGCCGTCGGCAATATGGCAGCGTTGCGCGCAGAGATGACAAAGCACCCGCTGGTCTTCCTCGCGGGAGTACAGCATGGCCTCTTTCATGTCCATCTGCCTCCTACAAACGAACGCGCAATTCAGTCCGTCTTGGGAGGAAGGGGAACGATACAGATGATGCGCAGGACCGAATCGCCGGTATTTGCGAAATTATGCACCTCATTCGGCGCGACATACACACAACTCCCCGCCCTGACCGGATACTCGGCGTTGGCGTGGCGGGCGACGCCCTCCCCGGCCAACACAAACACCTCGTGCTCCCAGTCATGCCGGTGCTGTTCAGTGGCCGCGCCGGGTTGCACTTCGATCACCCGCGTGGCAAAGTGAGGCGCAGACACATTCTCCGCCATCACCCAGCGGATAGTCACTCCCTCCAGCCCCTCTACAGGCTGAGCCGGTACCTCAGTATAGTGAAAAGCCTTCATCCACACCCACCTCCTTAACCGTTCTCGGTGCCCCCCTCGATCAAGCTCCGCAGAACGGTCAGGTTGACAATATCCTCCAACATTTCCTCGCCCTTGGGCGTTTCCAGCAGCATGGGCACATGGCGCAGCGCCGGGTCGTTCACCAGCAGGCGAAACGCCTCCACGCCCAGGCTTCCCTCGCCGATTTGCTCGTGTCGATCCACCCGGCTGCCCAGTTCCCGCTTGCTGTCGTTCAGATGGATCACCCGCAGTTGATCCAGGCCGATCACGGCGTCAAACTCTTGCCACGTGGCGCGATAGCTCGCTTCGTCCCGCAGGTCATACCCGGCGGCGAAAGCGTGGGCCGTGTCAAAGCAGACGCCCAACCGCTCCGGCGCGGCGGCCCGCTCTATCAACCAGGCCAACTGCTCAAAACGATAGCCCAGGTTGGTCCCTTGCCCGGCGGTGATTTCCAGCACAACGCGCACCGGACTGCCCGCCGTCTCCTCGCAGGCCGTGTCCAGCGCCTGCAATACGCGCTCCAGCCCCGCCTCCTCGCCAGCCCCCACATGCGACCCCGGATGCAGCACATAATCGCAGATGCCCAATTGCTGGCAGCGATCCGTCTCGTCCAGCAAGGCATTCAGCGATTTCGTCCACAGCGCGTCGTCAGGGGTAGCCAGGTTGATCAAATACGAACTATGGGCGACAACGGGCGAAATGCCCGTCTCGGCCCGGACCCGCCGGAACTCGGCGACTTCTTCGGTGGTCAGATCCCGCGCGCGCCACTGGTTGGCGTTGCGGGTGAACATTTGGATGGCGTCACACTCAATCGAGTGCCCCCGTCGCAGCGCGTTGGCGGGTCCACCCGCGATCGACATGTGAGCGCCCAGGCGTAATCTGTTCATCATGTCTCCTGCTTTTGATCAGGAGACATTGTAAATGCCTCAGACCCCCTTGTCAACGAAAACCAACCCGGTATCTCCTTACCTCTTCAAACACGCCCCACACGTTCCATCTCCCCCTCTCCAGGTTTGGTTCAAGGGCGGACAGGTAGCCGCTAGTTGGACCGCCGGCTTCCAGCTGGCATACTTGCAAGCCACCAAGGATGGCGACGATCCATGCTGTAGCTGCGGCATTCCTGCCGCGCCCTGGCCGCCAAGGATGGCTAATGGCACTAACATTTGATTATCACGGCCAGCAAATTCCCTCACCACCCTCACCCCCGGCTGTACCCAGCCGCTCCCTCTCCCAGGGGGCGAGGGTGGCATATTGCCGCGCTTGCTCGCCTTCGCCCCTTGGGAGAAGGTGCCCGAAGGGCGGATGAGGGCAACCCCGATCTTGCCCCAGCACTTGATCTGCGAAAAGTTAGCGCCATTGGCCAAAGATTGCGACGGTCCAATCCCCTTCCAGGGAGAGACCTAACAAAAAAGGATGCAGGAGAACCCCCTGCATCCTTTTCTCTCACACCACTCTGGCCGGGCGGCGGCGTCAGTTTTCTCGCGCCTCGGCCTCATCATCCTGCGCGTCCTGCCCCTGATGTAGGCCCCCCACATCGCATCGGTTCGACGCTCAAGTGGGAATGCCCAGCCTGGGCAGCACAACGAATATCAATAACCCCATCACCACGACGAACAGCATCGCCAACCAGTCAGTCAGCACTTATATCACCCCTTACCCGTCATTGCCATCCAGCAACAAGCTGATTACCTCGTTGATAGCCTGCTCTGAGCGAAAACACTCGGGATCACTCAGGCAGGTCTGGGCGTAAAACCTCATCAATTCCAGGCTCACGCGACGGGTGGCCGCGCGCACCGAAGCCAACTGGTTGAGCACCTCCCGGCACTCGCGCCCATCTAGCAGCATCCTCTGGATACCCTGGGTCTGCCCCTCGATCTTGCGCAAACGCCTGATCAGATCATCGCGTGCTTCAGGTGGTATCATCTCTGCACCCCGTTTCTACTACAACAACGGAGCCAACCTAGCTCCGCTTGATCCCTCAACCACCGGAAGGAGCGCAAGACGACGCCCCCAGGCTGCTGCTATGGCTCGAGCTGGCCGTCCCAAACAGCGAAATGGCCTTCTTGCAGTCAGTGCTGTGGCATTCTGGGCACTCTACCTCGACAACGCTCGACATGGAACGCACAAACTTGTCGGATGTGTGACCGCATTTCTCACATCGGTATTCGTAGATGGGCATAGCTAACTATCCTCACTTGATGGACTATCACGTTTCGTTACGACCTGGCGAGAGCCGCTTCTGTGGGGCTGGTGCGTAGCGCCAACTCCCCCCCGACTAGCAGCGTGGTTCAATGCTCGCAGAAGCTCTGCGGCTCATTTTTGCTCAGATGCGCCCAGCAGCGCATCAATCTTGCGCTTGAGCACGGGCTTGGGCGCAAACCCCACCATGCGGTCCGCTTCCTCGCCGTTCATGTAGAAAATCAGGGTCGGGATTCCGCGAATGCCCAGATTGCCGGGAGTGTCCGGGTTCTCGTCAGTGTTCATCTTGGCAAACATCACCTTGCCCGCGTACTCCTGGGCCAACTCTTCCACCACCGGCGCGATCATTCGACAAGGGCCACACCACGGCGCCCAAAAGTCAACCAACACCGGCAACTCAGCTTCCAGCACGTCTTGCTGATAGCTGGCATCCGTCACATGCTTGATATCGTCGCTCATACATTCCTCCTGCGCAAAAGGCTCTTTCTAATCCACGACAAGGGGTTTCCCCCTCAAGCAACTGCTCCATACGGACACACGGTAGCACAGATTTCGGCAACTAGCGCATGCGTTTCCCGACACCCATACTATAGGATACCCCCCTATAGTATGGGCATTGTAACACACAATCCGCTCCCTGTCAACCGTCGGAATTACGAACAAGATGGCGCTATAGACAGTTGAAACCGCCCGGTATCGGTGCAACGATCCCCCTCCCCATTGCTTGACACGTTCTCGCTCTCAGGCTACCATCTCTGGCATGATTTCCGCCGCATGAACACACGGAGGGTACTAGAGTGAACAAGAGCACGTCGCCGACCAATCGGAACTGGCTTCTCATCCTGATCGGTGTCGCCGCGCTACTCCTGGTCGTTCTCATCCTCGCACTCACGCCAGCGTTCAGCCCCCTGGACTACGTCTTGCGAGGGGCCGCCCTGTTGGGCTATCTCGCCGTCTTTCTCGCCATCATCTCCTCCGCCTTTGTGCGCGAGCTAACCCGCTTTTTTGGGCGCTCGTTCATCAAGACCCATCACTATGTCGCCGTGTCCGGCCTCATTCTCATCACCATCCACCCAATCGCCGCCGCCTTGCGCGAAAGCAACCTGGGCGTTTTCATCCCTGATGTCAGCTCGCCCCTGGGATTCCTTGCAGGAGGCGGCCGCGTGGCCTGGTATCTCATCGGCATCGCCGCGCTGGCGGCGCTGCTGCGAGCCACCTGGCGCAAGAGCTGGCGACAGATCCACTGGCTGGTCTATCTCGGGTTCTTGCTCGCCACCATCCACGCTAACCTGTTGGGAACCGACGTGGGCACGTCCACCCTTCTGCGCGTCATTAGCATTCTCATGGCTCTGGCAGTCGTCGCGGTGTTGGTGTGGAAGCGCCTCCCCAAACGCAAGAAATAGCCCGCCGCCAGCGATACGCTCTGCCAGGGAAGGATGATGGATGACCGTTCAAGAGCGGATATACCAGCATCTACAGAACATCGCCCCGCGAGCCGTCTCTAACAGGGAGATCGGCCACGACCTGCAGATCCCCTGGCCGGGGACGGTCTACAACGCCACCCGCACCCTGCTCAATCGCGGGCTGATCGTTGGCGAGCGGCGCGGTCGGGAATGGGTTTTTTCCGCACTCCCCAGCCCCCCCTTCCGCCCTGTAGAGTCCTTTGGCTGGAATACCAGCGCCGACGCCCGCAGCTTTCAGGTGCATTGGCTGGCCCCTGTGCTGGCCACGCCCCAAGGGCGGGCCTGGTTCCTGGAGCGGCTGCGCTGCCCCACCTCCACACAGGCGGCCCATGACGGTCAGGTGTCGCACTTTTGCCACCCATTGCACAACCTGTTCCAGCAAGACCTGGCCGCTTGCCAGGGAGACCGGCAGCAAGAAGACCGCCTGATCGCCTACTACAATGACCTGTTCGGGCTGCCCGCCGATTGCGGCATCGAGCAGGTATGGCGTTCCCCCCGCAAAGGCAGGCTACGGCTTCCCTATCAACGGGGCGCTTGGGGCTGGACGGACAAGTTGCTGCGTAAGCACATTGCGGTGGACCGCTATCGCAGGCGCGCGCGACGGGTCGGCGCGCTGATGCGGGCCGAGGTGGACGCGCTGCTGCTGACCGAGTACCATGTAGTCCTGGTGACTTGCCTGCACGCGCAAACGCTGTCCGAGCAGAGCCACGCCCTGCAAAGACGGCTGGCTGGTGTGCTCGAGCATCGCATGGGGCGCATGTTCCATCTGGGGGCCGTGGTAGACCATCGCGACCAGTTGGGGATAGTCCACCTGCCCTACATCCTGTGGGAAGACGTGCAGTCCTGGCACCGAGACCACCTTGCGCCGCCCGTGGAGAGCGCCTGACCTGATACCTGACCATCGCGAACATCATACTGGAGGTTCTCTGTGGCTATTTACTTCGAGCCTGCACGTAATGTCCCCATCGTTGAGGAAAGCGACGTCGTCGTCTGCGGCGGAGGCCCGGCTGGCGTGGCCGCCGCCATCGCCGCCGCCCGCGCCGGTGCGCGCACCCGCCTGCTGGAAATGCAGGGCTGCCTGGGCGGCACCTGGACGGCGGGCCTCGTAAGCTGGATCATCGAATCGCGCAAGACCGGACTGATGCGCGAGATCACGGACGAGTTGGACCGTCGAGGCGCGCGCGGGCCGGGCGGAGAGCGCGACTTTGCCTACGACCCCGAAAGTATGAAGCTGCTGCTGGACGAGCTAGTCCTGGAAGCGGGCGTGCAGGTGCAACTGTACACCCATGTCGTGGGAACCCACGTCAACGACGCCGGGCGGCTGGCGCTGGCCCTCACCGAAAGCAAGACGGGACGGCAGGCATGGGCCGCCAAAGCATTCGTCGACGCTACTGGCGACGGCGACCTGGCCGCGCAAGCGGGTTGTGGGTTCGACCTCGGCCACCCGGAAACCGGCCAGCTTCAGCCTATGAGCCTCATCACCCTTGTGACTCTGGAAAACCGCGAGGCGCTTTGGCCGTACGTCTGCAACCAGGCCGACACGCACAATGAGGCGAAAAAGCGCCTGTTTGACGCGATGGTATCCGCCGGAGTAACCCCTTCCTACGCGGCCCCCGTGCTGTTCCATGTTCGGGATAACCTGTATTCGCTGTCGTCCAACCACGAGTACGGCGTCTCTGGCCTCAGCGCCGCCGATCTCACCAACGCCACCTTGCGAGGACGCGCCGAGATGAACCGCATCGTTGCCGCGCTGCGCTCGATGGGCGGCCCGTGGGAGGGAATGCGGCTGGTCGCCTCCGCCGCGCACATCGGCGTGCGCGAGGCGCGCCGGGTGCATGGCCTCTACACCGTCAACACCGATGATATGCTCCGGGGCGCTACCTTTGACGACGCCGTCTGCCGTGTGACCGTAGGCATTGACGTGCATTCCACCGACCCGTCCAAAAGCAAAACCTTTGATCCAGAAAACAGCCTGCGTACCAAACCCTACGACATCCCCCTGCGCTCGCTGATCGCCCGCGACGTGCAAGGGTTGTTGATGGCCGGGCGCTGCGTGAGCGGCGATTTTCTGGCGCATTCCAGCTATCGCATGACCGGCACCGCCGTCGCAATGGGTCAGGCGGCGGGCATCGTGGCCGCCCTCGCCGCCCAACAGCACTGCTTGCCCCAGGAAGTGCCCTGGGCAGACGTGCGGGCCGCCCTGGTTCGCCAGGGAGCCAGCTAGACCGCTATTCGCAGGTGGGACGAAACGTAGATAGAATACGGGCGTCTGGGGTGATCCCGCTCCCCCCGCCCGTTACCCCATAGGCCGGGTTTCGTCCCGGCGGTTTCGTCCCGCCTGCGGTGCCAGCAGACGGAATTCGGAGGAAAAGATGATTCGACGGTGTGAGGATCAGGATATCGAGACCATCTACACCATCATCAACGAGGCGGCCCAGGCTTATCGCGGCGTCATCCCGCCTGACCGCTGGCACGAGCCGTATATGTCCCTGGACGAACTGCGCCAGGAAATCGAGGACGGGGTGGTCTTTTGGGGGATTGTCGAAGAGGGCCGCCTGCTGGGAGTGATGGGCCTGCAAGACAGGGGCGACGTGTTGCTCATCCGGCACGCCTATGTGCGAGCGGCCTGCCAACGGCGCGGCATCGGCGGCCAACTGCTGGAACACTTGCTTTCCCAGGTCGACCGCCCCGTGCTCATTGGCACATGGGCCGACGCAACCTGGGCCATTCGATTCTACCAGAAGGCAGGCTTTCGACTGGTCGCGCCAGAGGAAAAAGAGCGGCTGCTGCGCCGCTACTGGCGCATCCCCGAACGACAGGTGGAAACCTCTGTCGTGCTGGCCGACGCCCGTTGGTTCGCGCAGCAAAACGCCGCAAACCAGGAGCTATCCGATATGAGCGGGTGAACCGCCCTGCCCATCATCCCATCGACACATCATACCTGCTATCTCATCGGAGGAATATACCCATGCGCGTAACAGTAGTACCCAAGATCGAGCAAACCACCGCCCCGGCTGCGGGTCGGGGCTATCTTCCCGAAGCGCTGACCAAGCTGCCTCTGGGGAGCGTCCGCCCGGCGGGCTGGCTGAAACACCAGCTAGACCTGATGGTGGACGGAATGACGGGCCGCCTGCCAGAACTGAGCCGCTTTCTTGCGCCCAAGAACGGCTGGTTCGGCGGCGACAACGAGGGCTGGGAAGAGCAGCCCTATTGGTTGCGTGGCTTTCACGACCTGGCCGTGCTGACCGGCGACCCGCGCCTGCTCGAGATCGCCCGGCAATGGATCGAAGCGGTAATCGCCAGCCAGGACGAGGACGGCTATTTCGGCGCACGCTACCACAAGCGCGTCGTGGGCCAGAACGGCCAGGCCGTCACTGACCTGTGGCCCCACATGGTCATGATTGACGCGCTCATCAACCACTATGAACACACCAAAGACCCGCGCATCGAGCCGCTGTTGACCCGCTTTTTCCGCTTTTGCCAGGCCCTGCCCGACGACCTCTTTCTGCCCGATATAGATACGCAGGCCTTTGGCGATTGGAAGCCCATCATCCAGCACGCCCGCGCCGGGGATATGCTCCCGCATATCTACTGGCTCTACAACCGCATCGGCGAGCCGTGGCTGCTCGACCTCGCCACCCGCTTTTACCAGCGCATCACGCCGCCTAGAGACGAGTGGCTGGACCACCACATTGTCCATTTCACCCAACGCTTCCGCTATCCGGGCAGCTACTCGCTGCAATCCGGCCAGGTCTGGCATCTGGCGGCCAGCGAATACTGGTACGCCCAGCATTTGGGAACCTGGGGGCAGCAACCTCGCGGCATCTTTGGCGCCGACGAGAACATCCGCCCCGGCAAAGTGGACCCTCGCCAGGGTTTCGAGACCTGCGGCATGGTCGAGTTCGCCAAGAGCTTTTACATCCTGGGCCGCATCACCGGCGACCCGATCTACGCCGACCGCTGCGAGGATATCCTCCTCAACCACTTTCCCGCCGCGCAAACCCCCGACTTGAAGGGACTCAAGTATCTGACAGCCTCCAACCAGCCGCAACTGGATGCCAGCGGCGACCACGACTATCAGAACAAGGGGCGCCAGATTTGCTACTCGCCGCACATCTATCGCTGCTGCCAGCATAACGTCGCGATGGGTTGGCCCTGGTATAGCCAGAACCTGTGGCAAGGCACCGCCGACAACGGGCTGGCGGCGTGGCTCTATGCACCCAATCAGATAACGGCCCGCGTCGGCGCAGATGCCGCCGAGGTGACCATCAACGTCGCCACGGATTACCCGTTCGACGGCAAAGTCGAGATGGTCTGCTCCTGCGCCCAGCCGATAGCCTTCCCGCTTTACCTGCGCGTCCCGCGCTGGTGCGCGGGCTTCCGGGCCAGCGTGAACGGCGAACTCGTGGACCTGGCGCCCGATCCGGGCACCTGCCTCCGCATCGAACGCACCTGGAACGATGGGGACAGGGTGGAAATCGAAATGCCCATGACCATCGGCCTCACAGAATGGCCGCGCACGGGCAGCGTGACGGTAGATCGCGGCCCCCTCAGCTACTCGGTCCGCATCGAGGAACGGTGGCAGCGTTGCGGCGGCACGGACGAGTGGCCCGAGTGGGAGGTTTTCCCCACCACGCCGTGGAACTATGGGCTGGTAATAGACCGCAAGAACCCGGCGGCCTCCCTGGAGGTCGTGGAGCGGGGGCTGGGCGACGGGCAGCCCTGGACGGTGGAGCACGCGCCCGTGCAGATCATCGCGCGGGGCAAACGCATACCCGCGTGGCGGCTGGAGAACGAGACCGTCCAGCCACTACAGGTCAGCCCCGTCCGCTCCTCCGAACCGGAGCAGGCTATTACCCTCATCCCCCTGGGCTGCGCCCGCCTGCGAATGAGCTGCCTCCCCGTCATCGGCGAGGGACCAGACGCCCGCGAGTGGCAGTAGCATCAAACCCAAACACCCCGCGAGATGACGTTCTCGCGGGGTGTTGTTCGCCCGACATGCCCATGCACGGCAGTGCACACGCCGCCGACATGCTCCGTACTACTCAGTACGCGCCGTAGCGCTTGACGCACTCGAGCGCAAAGCAATAGTTCTCCAGCGAGACAGTGTTGGGCACAGAATGGTCCGAATGGTAGATATAGCCGCCTCCTTGCTTGGCCGCCGTCACCTTGGCTGCGATCTCGGCTTCTATCTGCTCCTTGCTGCCCGACAACTCGCGCGCGTCAATGTTGCCGACCAGCACCAGCTTGTCGCCGTACTGCGGCTTGAGTTGGCGCACGTCTAGCCCCGCCTTGGCCTCCAACGGGTGCAGCCCCGCGAACCCCGCCTCGATAAAAAGGGGAATCAGTGGCGCGATATTCCCATCCGAGTGCAAGATTGCCTTTAGCCCGCGCTCGGCCAGATGATCGCACACCTGCTTATGGTAGGGCAACACCAATTCGCGATAGAGCCGGGGCGAGATCAACGGGCTGGCCTGATAGCCCAGGTCGTCAGCGATCAGCGCGCCGTCAAATGCCATACCCATGTCCCACATGGCGTCGAAAATGTCCAGGATCAGCCTCGTGTGCGCGGCAAACATCTCGTGCATCCATTCCGGCTGCTCCAACATCCACATCATTTCCTGCTCCATGCCAATCTTCATCCAGGTGGGATGGAAGCAGGCGTGCGCCTGGTAGCAGATAAATTTGTCCTGGGCGCGGGCGCGCTGATACGTCGCCATCGCAGACGCCGGGATGCGCGAGGGATTGAACGCCATCCGGTCCCTGTACTGTAGCCAGTCGTCCTTCGACTTGATAGAGAACTCGCGCCATTGGGACGTCCAGCCGATGTCCGTGCGCAAGTCCGAGCGCAGGGCGCCCATGTCATCCCAATAAGTGCGGCTATGCTCCCCCTGGCTGACCACCCGCTCCGGCAACTGTAGCGACCAGTCCCCGCCAATCCAAACCATCTCCAGCCCAAAATAGTCCTGCGGCGAAACGCCGGTGGGCAGCCCCTCGCGCCGCCAGCGCTCTATGGTCGTCTGCCAGTACCCATCATGGATGGGAACCCGGTCAGGAATGCCGCCATTCAGCACCGTTGCAATGCGTTCGCGTGCGTTCATGCTTGCCGTATCCTTTCCACGTAAGCAACTATGGACGATAGCCAGAACCATACCGCCGTTCCCAAGGGCTTGACACCGCGCCCCATTTGCCCCTATTATAGTGGCGATATACCCTGATTGGTAACGCTCAAGCCACCACTCACCTCATCGAATGCTTCTCGCGCTCCCCCGGCGTTACCCCGCGAACTGCACGCCAACACGCAGGCAGGGTATCATTTCAGCAAGGACAAGCAACTGCCACCGTCCTCCCCCTCATGCCTGTAGGCGCTGCGCGTCCCAAGGTGGAAAGGAAAGGGTTATACATATGCGTTTGCGATTATTTTCGATAGCAATTGCTATTCTGTTAGCAGGCTGTGGAGTTCCCTCTGTCCCCGATTCGGCAACCGCGACCCCCGCCGGGGCCTCGCCCATCGCGTCGCCAACTGCACAGGCTGACACGCCAACCACACAGGCTAGCGCACCTACCGCCCAGGCTGACACGCCAACCGCCCATGTTGGCACGCCAACCGCACAGGTTGGCACGCCAACCGCACAGGTTGGCGCCCCTGCCAGCCCCACCGATACCCGGCGCGCCCCCAGCCCTACCCCAGCCCATCGCACGCCCAGCGCCACCGAAACCCAGGGTGCGCCTGATTCTATGCAGATTCAGGCCACTCCCGCCCCGACAGCCGAGGCCACGCCGCAACCCACTGCCGTGCTGGAAACGCAGGTAGAGGTCGTCGCCACCAACCTGGAAGTGCCTTGGGCGCTGGCATTCGCCCCCGATGGTCGCCTCTTTGTGACCGAGCGACCGGGGCGGCTGCGAGTGATCGAGAACGGCCAGTTGCGCGAGGAGCCTGTCGCCGAGCTGCCAGTGGCGCATGTGGGCGAAGGCGGTCTCATGGGCGTCGTGCTGGACCCGGATTTCCAGCAGAACGGCCATCTGTATGTGATGTACACCTATAGCGAGGGTGGCACATTGCTCAACCGTATCTCCCGCCTGACCGTTCAGGGCAATCTGGCCAGCGAAGAGACGACGCTGCTGGAAGGCATCCCTGGCGGACGCAACCACGATGGCGGGCGGCTGTTCATCGGCCCCGACGGCAAGCTGTACGCTGGCACAGGCGAGGGCGGGCAGCGAAACCTGTCGCAAGACCTGGATTCGCTGGCGGGCAAGGTTCTGCGGATGAACCTCGATGGCTCTATCCCAGAGGACAACCCCTTCCCCAACTCTTACATCTACACCTACGGGCATCGTAACCCCCAGGGCATCGACCGGCACCCCGGCAACGGGCAAATCTATCTCTCGGAGCATGGCCCCAGCGGTGAGATGGGCCTTTGCTGTCGAGACGAGATCAACCGGCTGGTCCCCGGCGGCAACTATGGCTGGCCCATTGTGACCGGCATTCAAGGGGACGAGCGATTCATCAACCCCCTTTTGTTCAGCGGGGTCGAAGACACCTGGGCGCCCGCCGGTCTGGCTATTTACCAGGGGGAGCCTCTGGCCGCCTGGGAGGGCAACCTGTTCTTCGGGGCGCTGCGTGGCCGCCACCTGCACCGGGTTGTGCTGAACGACGACCTGACGGAAGCAGTCAGCGAAGAGCGGCTCTTCGAGGGGCGATATGGCCGCATTCGCGCCGTCGCCGTGGGGCCGGACGGCTATCTCTATTTCACAACCAGCAACCGCGATGGCCGCGGCAACCCCGCCGCCGAGGATGACCGCATCCTGCGCATCGTTCCCGCGCCCTGAGCGTGTCGCTGTACACTGCAAGACAAGGGGCGCTATCCGGTGCGATGAGCCAGGCCGCATGAAGCCTTTTTTGCGCGAATGGTCCCTGGCTGCGCTGGCGCGCTGGCTCGTCGGTCTGGTCGTCATTCTGGGCGCAGCGACCATCTTTCTCGGCGTAGCGGGCGATGTCTGGCTGCAAGAAGGGTTTGCCTGGGATGAGCCGATTTTGCGCGCTGTGTACACCTGGCGTCGCGCCTGGCTGAACGCCATCATGCTCTTTCTCACAGCTTCAGGCGGCAGGCTCGCCATTATCCCGGTGGCGGCCCTCAGCTACGTCGTTTGGCGACAGGGGCGCTGGCCGGATTCCGTCACGGTGCTGGCGAGCGTAGGGGGAGCTGCCGTCTTGACCCTGGCGCTCAAGGCCCTGTTTGGCCGCCCACGACCCGACATTATCCCGCCCCTGGTCATAGAAACCACGTCCAGCTTTCCCAGCGGCCACACCATCATGGCGGTGGCGCTGTACGGGCTGATGGCCGTGTTTTTTTGGCGGCAGGGACATTACGGATGGGCCATCTTGAGCAGCGCGTGGGCGTTGGCGGTGGGGTTCAGTCGCGTCTACCTCGGCGTCCACTATCCCAGCGACGTTCTGGGATCGCTCGCCCTGGGGGTGATCTGGCTGGCCGTCATCCTGGCTGTGCATGACCGTCTGCACCAACCCCACCGGCGATAGCATCAAAAAACGGGCACCTGCGGGTGCCCGTCTGGTTACAAATCAGGGAAACATTGCGCGCCGATGTCGCGCATGTCACCCGCTACTGACCTAGTAGGAGGAATCGTCAGCGCCGCCAGTAAAATTGTTCAATCGAACGACGTTGACAGCCTGCGGCCCTTTCGGTGTCTGTTCGATGGCAAATTCGACCCGCTCGCCTTCGTACAGATTACGGTAACCCTCCCCCGCAATGGAGGAATAGTGTACAAAGACGTCGCCACCTTCCTCGCGCGAGATAAAGCCATACCCCTTCTCGCTATTGAACCACTTGACCGTTCCGGTAACACGCTCAGACATCGTCAGTCCGCCCTCCTGTATGGGTGTAAAGAAAATCCACTTCCGGTCAGGCGTGCAAAGTACCATTTGCGGAAAAATAAAGACCGCCCCGGCCGTAGCCGTGACGGTCCATTACGACAATGTTCCGAAACAACCTTTACTACGCCCTAACCTTCCTTAGTATACCATGTCCCATATCCAGCGTCAAGCTTCCTGGCGCTAATCAAGCGATTGCCCCTCTGGCCCCGCCAGCGCAGGCCAAGCAGCGGGCAGTTGCCCAGGGAAGCGCCCCGTCAGGAGAGCGGCAACCTCTACGGCGTCGCCTGCAATGAACGGCCCATCTGCGCTATCCCTTGAGCGCCCCCACCGTGATACCTTGCGT
>JAAYXX010000414.1 GCA_012515695.1 Chloroflexota bacterium | reverse complement strand
GGGGCCAAGGTCATCTATTGGTTCGCCCAACACGTTTATCATGCGCCCCAGTACCGCCTCGCCCACGGGAACGGCAATCGGGCCGCCGCGCCCCACGGCGGGCAGGCCGCGCCGCAACCCGTCGGTTGGCCCCATCGCCACACACCGCACCCAATGGTTGCGGAGTTGCTGTTGGACCTCGACGACCAGGTTGGGCCGCCCAGGGATGGCGATATCAATGGCGTGATAGACCTGTGGCAGTTGTTCGGGGGGGAACTCGATATCCACCACTGGCCCGATCACCTGCACCACGGTGCCCGTTGCTCGCTCTATCATACTACGATCCTAATCCTTATCCAGGGCAGAGGTTCCGCCGAGGATGTCGTTGATCTCGGCGGTAATGGCCTGCTGCCGGGCCTTGTTATAGCTGATGGTCAGATGACCGATGATGTCGTTGGCGCTTTGCGTGGCGGCGCGCATTGCCACCATGCGAGAGGTGTTTTCCGCCGCCTGGGATTCGAGAAACGCCTGGAATATCTGAAAGCGGATCAGGCGCGGCAAGAGCGCCTGTAGCAACTCGGCGGGTTCTGGCTCATAGATATACTCGCGCCTGGTCGTCGCCTCGCCGGGGCAAATGGGCAAAAGCTGGCGAATCGTGGGCTTGAGCCTGGCCCCCGGCTGAAACTCGGTGTAGCAGATGACCGCTTCGTCGAACACGCGGTCGCGAAAGCCATCCAACAGCACCCCTGCCACCGGCGTCAGGTCGGTAATATCCACCTTATCGTCCATGTTGCTGAACTCGGCGTGGATCTGGTAGCCCTCTCGGAGCATCATCGTGCGCCCCATCCTGCCGATGGTAACGAGTTCGGCCTCTAGCTTGCGCGACTCGATATATTGCCTGGCCAGCGCGACAACGCTGTGGTCATACGCGCCCACCATGCCCCTGTCGCTGGTGATGAGCAACAGGCCGGTGCGGTGGACGTCGGAATACCCGCAGAACATGGGGTGCTCGTGTATGACAGATTCGGCTGCCGACGCCAGATGATTGAGCACTTCCCACGACTTTTCGGCAAAGGCGCGCGTGCTGGCAACCCGCGCTTGCAGGCGATGGTGGCGCGCTGTGGAGACCATCTCCATTGCCCGCGTCACCTTGGCGATGCTGCGTACGCTGCCGATGTGGCCCTTGATCTCGCGTAAACTGGACATGGGTAGTTATTCCGATGCGGAAAAAGTGCGCTTGAAATCGGTGATCGCGTCGTCGAGCGCCTGCTGTATCGCGGGGGCAAGCTCGCGCTGGATGGTGATGGCGTTTCTCACGGCCTGCCGCCTCTCGTGCAGGAACGCGAGAAACTGCTCTTCAAAGGCGGCGATGCGCTCCACGGGGATGTCGTCCAGATGGCCGTGGGTGGCGGCGTAAAAGATGGCTACCTGGTCTTCCACGGCGATGGGCTTGTGGGGCATCTGCTTGAGCGCTTCCCGTAGGCGCATGCCTCGTTCCAGGGCTGCCTGGGTGGTCCGGTCCAGCTCGGTGCCGAACTGGGCAAATGCGGCCAACTCTCGGAATTGGGCCATTTCCAGGCGCAACTGGCCCGCCACGGCTTTCATGGCGCGAGATTGCGCTGCGCCCCCCACGCGTGAGACAGATAGCCCGGCGTTGACGGCGGGCCGAATGCCTGCGTGGAATGCCTCTTCTTCCAGGTATATCTGCCCGTCGGTGATCGAGATAACGTTGGTGGGGATATAGGCGGCCATGTCGCCCATTTGCGTCTCGATGATGGGCAAGGCGGTCAGCGAGCCGCCTTTGAGCGATTCCTTGAGCCGCCCGGCTCGCTCCAATAGACGGGCATGCAGGTAAAAGATATCGCCGGGGAACGCCTCGCGTCCGGGCGGGCGGCGCAGCAGCAAGGAAAGCTGCCGGTAGGCCCAGGCGTGCTTGGTCAGATCATCGTAGATAATCAGCGCGTCGCGGCCATTTTCCATAAACTCTTCGGCCATCGCGCAACCGGCGTAAGGGGCGATGTATTGCAGCGCGGCGGGGGCGCTGGCTTCGGCCACCACGACGGTAGTGTATTCCATTGCGCCATATCGCTGCAAGGTGTTCACCGTCTGGGCCACGCTGGATAGACGCTGCCCGATAGCCACATAGACGCAGAGCACGTCTTCATTTCTCTGGTTCAGGATCGTGTCAATGGCGAGGGTCGTCTTGCCGGTCTGGCGGTCGCCGATAATCAACTCACGCTGCCCGCGCCCGATAGGGACCAGCGCGTCAATGGCTTTGATGCCGGTTTGCAGGGGGACATTCACCGGGGCGCGGTCAATCACGCGGGCGGCCATCCGCTCGACGGGGCGGAAATGGTTGGTGCGGATGGGGCCTTGCTCGTCTAAGGGCTGTCCCAGGGGGTTGACCACTCGCCCGATCAGGGCGCTGCCCACCGGCGTGGACACCAGCCGCCCCAGGGCGCGCACGGTGCTCCCCTCCACGATGCGGCGGTGGTCGCTCAGGATGATGGCCCCCACGTTATCCTGCTCCAGGTTCAGCGCCATGCCCAGGACCTCATCCTGGAACTCGAGCATCTCGCCCACCATTACGTCAGTCAGGCCCGAGATGTGGGCGATGCCGTCGCCTACCTCGGTGACGGTTCCCATAGCAACCGGGCGCAGCGGGAAGCGAAAGCTCTCGACCTGCTGGCGCAGGGTGTTTGCCACATCGTCCAAATTGAGTCGGTCGGCTGAGAGTTCCATCAGATCGTGCCCTTGGGTTGGGTAAAGGTCAGGTGACTGGTGATCATGATGCGCGATTGCGTGCGCAGGTGGTAGCGCAGGGTCTCTAATTGGCCACGCACGCTACCATCAATGACCTCGTCGCCCACGCGCACCCACACGCCGCCGATGACGCTGGGCGTTACCTCCACGGCCAACTCTAGCGGGCGATGGAACAGCCTTTCCAGCAGGCTATGCAGGCGCTGAGATTCCTCCGGCGTCAAGGGGACAGCTACCCGCACGATGGCGCGGGTGGCGGCCTCTCGCGGGCTGGCGGTTTCCTCGCCAGGATCGGAGGGCGCTGTGGTGAATTTGGGCAATTCGGTTGATGGCAGAGAAGGTTGGGTTAAGGATTCCATGCGACTAGATCGGCTCTCGTTCGGGATGCTGGTTTATTCCAGTTGGCTGGCCTCGGAAAGGAACTGCTGGATCATCTCGTGTTGCTTTTCCTCTTCCAGCTTTTCCTGCAAGATGCGCGAGGCGATACTGATGGCCAGGTCAATCACGCGCTGTTGCACGGCGAGTTGCCCTTCCTGTAGCTCGTGCTGGGCCTGTTGCTGGGCGCGGAGGATCATGTCGTGGGCCTCCTGACGCGCCTGGGCCAATATCTCTTGCCGCTGCTGCTCTGCGGCGCGCGTGGCTCGCTCGATGACCTCATGGGCTTCTCGTCTGGCCCGGTCCATCTCTTGTTCATATTGGGCCTTTGCGTCCTGGACGAGCTTTTCGGCCTGTTCGGCGTCCTCTATCCCCTTTTTGATGCGCTGGGCACGCTCTTCTAGCTTGCCCAATACCGGTTTGTAGAGGATGAAATAGAGCAATACGGCGAGCAGACCGAAATTGACAGCCTGGGAAATGAGCAGACCGACATCAATCCCCAACTGGTTCAATGCTAGACTCCCTTTCGACGCGGATGTGCTTAGCCTACGAATTTGATAGATAGAGCAACTACCAACGAATAAATGGCGATTGCCTCGGTGAAGGCCAGGGCGACGATCAGGTTCGTGCTGATGCCCCGCTCGGCCTCGGGGTTGCGCCCCAGGGCTTGCATCGCAGAAGATACTAGCCAGCCGATGCTTATCGCGGGGGCAATGCCACCCAGGGCGATTGTCAGACCGGCTACCAGATCCCGGCTAATCTCCATACGTTCAGACTCCTTTCGATGATGAAGGTAGCGCCGTCTGTGGCGACGGGGCTGGGACGGGATGTGCTTCCTCTTCTGCGGCTGGCACATGGTCGTGAGAGGCCGCGGCGCGCCCCAGAAACGCTGTGGTCAGCGTGGCGAAAATAAACGCCTGGATGAATCCCGCAAAAAGCTCAAGAATCATAAACGGAATCGAGATGACAAAGGGGGCCAGATAGGCCATCACCAACAACAGCACCTCGCCGCCAAAGATGTTGCCGAACAGCCGGAAGGAGAAGGACAGGATTTTGGTCATTTCCTCGAAAATCTCGAGCAGGCCAATGAACATATCCAGTATGCCGCCCAGCAGGAGGCCGATTTTGACCTGTCCCTTGAACAAGGCCCGGATAAAGGCCACCACGCGCTCCAGGGGAACGAAATGGCCCATGTATTTACCAAATCCCCGGAAGCGGATGCCATAGACCTGGATGCTGATCACCGAGCAGGCGGCCAGGGCGATGGTGGTATTCAGGTCGGATGTGGCCCCCCGAAAGAGAGGCACGAATACGCGCTCCTCCCCTTCCATGCGCCAGATTCCCAGGCTGCCAACGCCGGGCAGCATGGAGAACCAGTTGGTTATGAGAATGAACAAAAAGAAAGTAGATACCAGAGGGAGGAAGGCTCTGGCGTTCGGACCCACCATATTTTGCATAAAGTTGTGCAGCGTCTCCAAAATAGTCTCGACGACATTCTGGAGCGACAGGGCTGCCGGAGCGTCTACCAGCTTGCGGCGGACTGTCAGCGCCACAATGATCAGCAGGATGCCAGCGACCCAACTACTGAGGAGCGTGTTGGTGATGGCCCATCCGCCGATATGTGCGATTGGCTCTGCTGCGAGTTCGATGTGGATAGTCGTTACTTTGAAAGGACTGAACAGGTTTGCCACCACCAGGAGGGCGATGACAAGGGCAATCAGCAGTCCTTTTCGGTTTCTGAACACTCGCGCTTACCTTTCTCATGGAGGGTAGATCGGGTGGCGTTGACGAGGCGAATGGT
>JAAYXX010000413.1 GCA_012515695.1 Chloroflexota bacterium | reverse complement strand
CGAACCCCTGCTGGTGGCGCGTCCGGAGCATATGGATGATGTGCGCGCGATGATTCGCCAGAAGGCCGCCCGCAAATAAGAGGCGGCCTTCTGGGTTGGTTGGGCCAGCGGTTGGCTGGTAGGGTACCCGGCGCTCTGGCTCGCTGCTACAGCCCGCGCTTCCAGTTGCCGATGACCTCGGAGGTGTGCAGGTAGCGGCCATAGATGCGCAGCAGGCGCAATTCCCCGTTCAGCGAGGGGGCGACGCGCAATTGGGCAGCGCCGGAAGCGCCGCGCAGGTCGCGGCTAAAGCGGCCCCAGCCGAATTGTCGCCAGTCCCCGCCATCGCAGAGGATACCGTCCACGATAAAGGTGATAATCTTCGGTCCGGCATCCACGACCACGGCTACGTGGTGTAGCTGGCCCTCGGTGAGCCTGCCGGGGTCGGAGGTCCAGCGGTTTTCTGTGCGCCCGTCGTTCAGCACGATTTCCAGCGTCCCAAGTGGCGCGGTTTGCAGGCAGAAGCCCTGGCCGCTGGGCAGGCGGTTATCCAGCAACACCTGACCCGCTTCCAGCGAGTGAAAGCGGACCCACGTTTCCAGCGTGAACCCCTGGCGCAAATCCAGAGTGCCGTAATCAGCGCGGTTGTTGTCTCGCTGAAGGAATGCGGGCAGAGCGGGCATGTCCACCTGGGCGGGAAGGGACGCATGCTGCGCCGATAGCTCTAGCAGCAGGCCCTCCGTGGTTGGCGTGGGCTGGTCGAACTGACCCCATAGCCCCTCTAGCAGTGCGTTGTCCGCGAGATGCACGCGAGCCACGGCTTTTTGCGTCTCGGTGAAATAGAACCGTCCATCCTGCTCGACAAGATCCGGGTAGCTCATGCGAACATAGGGGTCGTCGTCGTAGAGCAGGATTTCCGGCTGTGACCAATGAATCACGCGGCCCTGGGGGCTATCCACCTCGATGCCGCCTGCCAGCCAGACGGGGTTACGGTCCTCGTACCAGTTGCCCCCGTGGTTGTGGAACCAGTACAGGAATTTGCCGTTGGAGCAGCGCCAGGCGAAATTGGCGGCGCGGGGGTGTTTGATCAGCCGCCCGTCGGCGTAGCGCATATAGTCTGGCGTGCTCCAGGTGTGGCCGCCGTCGCGGCTATAGGAGCAGACGGGGTGGCCGTCGATGGAGCGATAGACGACGAAAAAGGAGCCGTCGCTGAGTACGCTAAAGCTGTGCTCCTCGGCAATCGGGCCGCCGCCCGGCGGGGTACGCAGGCCCGCGTCGCCATCGGGGAGCGTTTCCCAGGTGAGGTTGGCGGGGTCGCGCTCAGCGAGGATGTTGGCACACTTGAGCAGGACGCCTTCGGAGCGGGTGAAAAAGCCGTGCCCAAAGCCGCCTACCTTGTGCAAGGGGACATACGCCGCTCCGCCATGCAGGAAGGGCTTGCCCACGTTCCAGAAAAAGCGCACCTTGCCGCCATATGCGTTCTGGCGGTCAATCTCCATTTCGCGGACGGGCAGCGTGTAGCGTTGGGCCGACCACGTGCGCCCGTGATCATCGCTATACTTGCAGACAAAGTAGCCCAGCGAGTCCACGCGGGTGCACTTGCCGCCGGGGTAGGGTGGGTCGTCGGCCAGCACTTCCCGCAGGTTGTCGGTGTTGTGGTTGTAAAAGACATAGACGCGCCCGTTGGGCAGCTTGAGCGGGACGGCATAGGACGCTTCCGGGCCGTCTGCCGGTTCGACGGCCACTGGCGTCTCCCAGGTGCGCCCCTGATCGACGCTACGCAATGTGACGACGTGCTGGCCGGTATCGCCCTCGTGGCCTGCGCCCGTGGTGACGATGCACAGCCATGCCCCGTCGTCTGTCTGGATGACATAGGGCTGATCGCAATAGGACTCGGTGGGTATTTCCCAGCCGTTGGCTATATGGCGGGGATCACTGGGGTGGGCCATGCGTCTCTCCTTTGCTAGTATGGTGGTGGATTGCCTGGCCTATTGTACTGGTTGGCGCGAGATAAGGGAAGCTCGAGCGAGATGGCAGGGCTTGTACGGAACTGAAAAAGCGCGCGCTGTGGATAGCGCGCGCTATATGCTCCAAGCGTAGCAGGATCAGTTGCGGCTGATAAGGCGGGCGACCTCTTTCGCGAGTTGATCGGCGTCCACGGGCTTGGGCAGAAACCGGGCGATCGGGCTTTCGCTATCGGTAGGGAACATGCTGAGATAGTCGGAAGCGGTGATAGAGCTTACCGCGAGGATGGGCACATCCCTCAAGCGAGTATCCGAGCGAATGCGCCAGCTTGCGTTCCAGCTATCTAGAACGCCATCCATCTGAATGTCCATCATGACGAGATCAACCGGAGTAAAAGACACCATGCGGACTGCCTCGGAGCAGTCCATCGCCGTACAAATATAGTAGCCCTCTTTTTCCAGCACCAGCCGGGCGAACTCGACGAAATCGGGATCATCGTCTACCACCATCACCGTTGGCGGGGGTGGCTGGGGCGGAACCCACTCGTGGGTTGATTTGCATACGTGGGCAACGTGGCAGGTCTTGCTGCCAACGATGCCAGGGACGGTTGCCACGCGGTCGCGCAAGAAGGACATCAGGCAACTGTCCGATTCAAAAGCGGCCTCCAGGACGATATCGTACTCGCCCATCACCGTATATACGCTCATAACCTCGGGCATGTCGCGCAACTGGTTGGCGACTCGCTCGATCTGGGCGAGTTCGACGGTGAGAAAGACCAGCGCACGCGTGCGATACCCTGCCATCTCGGGGCTGGCCACCCCGGCGATTGTGACAGCGCCACCTGCAATCAGGCGCTCGATGCGCTTGCGCACGGTGCCTTCGGAAATGCCCAGCACTCGCGCGATCTCGACATTGGAGCGCCTGCCATCTTGCTGGAGCAGTTCCAGAATCCTGCGATCGGTTTCATCCATTCCGAGTTGCCACCCTTACCCTAAGTGGGATTATCTGAAATGATTATAACATATAGTACGAAAACCGACAAGACATTGAGGCAATGTCGCGATTTTCGTATTCTGCCTGCTGCTAGAGAAATGCCCTGGCTCGACACACGCCGAGGCCCCGAAACGTGGGTTACGGGGATGACCGTACCGGAGAAGCGTAATCGGTGCGGCGGGATGCGAAATCCGGGGGACAAGTCAGCCTTATAGGTCGTAGTCGTCCGGGTTGTACCAGGCCCGCTCTCGCTCTGCCTTTCGCTGCGCTCGTGTGAGTTTCCCGCGTTGCTTGCGGCGGTATTCCTTTACGCTGCTCAGGACCTGGTATTGTGGTGTGCGAGCCAATGCTTCTACCGAGCCAAAACGCTCTATCATCAGTCGTTCGTAAGGCAGGAAGCTATTAGATACCACGACAAAGCGCCCTCTAGGGTCAAGAGCAGCGTAAGCTTCTTCGACAAAGGCTTCTGCCACCTCATAGTTGACGGCGTGCCCGCTGTGGAAGGGGGGATTGGTGACGATCAGGGTGAAGCGCTGGTCTCCAACGGCAGCCATGCCATCTCCCTGGATCACCTGGCCTTCCACCCCGTTTGCGGCCAACGTTGCGCGGGCAGACTCGCAAGCCAAGAGATCAACGTCCACCAGGGTGACGCTACCCTTGGGGGCCTGGCGCGCTGCGTGCATGCCGATCAGACCATAGCCTGCGCCCATATCGAGGATGGTGTCTGTGGCGCGCACCTGGAGGGTTTCCAGCAGCAGGCGCGTGCCTTCGTCCACGGCGCGCCAGGAAAACACGCCGGGCCGCGACAGAATCGTATAGTGGTCCTCTCCTATGGTTGCCTCGAACTGGTAAAAAGTGCCGGGGGCCAGGCCAGGGGTCTGGTATATCTCTGGCAGGCCGTCGGGCGGCAGTTGGGTGCGCGTGAGCCGAACTACCCGGTGCCCCCCTTTGTAGGACAGCAGAGTGGCGCTTCCGAAAAGGGCCTCTGCATCAGGGACGATGCTCTTGATGCCCTCTTTGGTTGCCCCGGCCAGGTACAAGATGCCTCCCTCTCGCAGCGCGTAAAAGCTCTCCAAAAAGTACAGGCGCGCGAGGTCGCGCCCTTTGGGCAAGACCATCAACACGGCGTCTTGCTCGCCGTCGGCGGATGTGGGCAGTCCCACCTGCACGGTGGCCGCGTTCTCGCCGTTGGCGTCCATAGTATGGCGCGCAACCTCGACGGCGACGATGCTCGTGTCTAGCAACGTAACGTTGGGGCCGCCAGCTTGACGGGCTGCCCAGACGCCCAGCGCGCCGTGGCCGCAGGGGCTGACCAGCACGCGTTGGCCTGGCTCGATCTGCGCGTTATCGGCGATCAGGCGCATGGCCTGGGGGACGTATCGCCAGTATACAAGACCTGGGCGCGTGATTAGTTGTACGGGTTCCCCACCGATTTCGTCTTCATGAACCCGCTCTTGGCGGTATGGCGATTTGACTCTGTCCAAGAATCCCTCCTCTCTTGCTCTGACCGTCTGATTATACCCTATCCTCGGCCAAACGAAAACAGGGAAGGATGGTGTGTTCCACGCTGGCAGCAGCATGGGGGCGGCTTGTTGGACAAATCGCGCTGTTGACATCATAATAGGGCATGCTTTGCACCATGACCGGCGTTAGCCGGACCATTTCAGGAGGAACATAATGACTACACTCGGTGTTATTGTTGGAAACCGGGGCTTTTTCCCTGCGGAACTGGCCAAGGAAGGGCGTGAGACTATTCTGCGGGTGCTGAAAGAGGAGGGGATCAACGCCATAGCCCTCTCGCCTGAGGAGACCAAGTATGGCTCGGTGGTGACCTACGAGGATTCGAAAAAGTGTGCCGCGCTGTTCAAGGCTCATCGCGAGGAGATTGACGGCATTCTGGTAACGCTGCCGAACTTTGGCGAGGAGCGGGGAGTGGCAGATGCCATTCGCCTGGCGGGGCTGGATGTGCCCGTGCTGATTCATGCTTTCCCCGATGAGCTTGACCGGATGGACATTTCCCGGAGGCGAGACAGTTTCTGCGGCAAGATGTCGCTCTGCAACAACTTGATGCAGTACAACATCGCCTACTCGCTGACGACTCTGCACACGGTTGACCCCGATTCCGCGAGTTTTCGGAAGGACCTGCAAAACTTTGCCGGGGTGTGCCGCGTGGTGAAGGGGCTGCGTAGCGCCCGGTTTGGACAGATCGGTGCTCGCCCGGCGGCGTTCAACACGGTGCGCTACAGCGAGAAACTGCTGGAGGAAGCCGGTATCTCGGTAGAGACCATTGACCTGTCCGAGATTTTCGGACGCGCTATCAAGCTGGCTGACGATGACGCACGCGTGGTGGCTAGGGTGCAAGAGATCAAGGGGTATGCCAATACGGGCAGCGTTTCGCAGGAGGCGCTGTTGCGCATGGCCAAGTTTGGGGTCGTAGTGGACGACTTTATCGCCGAGCACGAACTGGACGGCACGGCGGTGCAGTGCTGGACGGCGATGGAAGAGTTCTATGGTGTGGTGCCCTGCGCGGTCATGAGTATGTTGAGCAACAAGCTACAGCCCAGCGCGTGCGAGACGGACATCACGGGACTTGTGGGGATGTATGCGATGGTGTTGGCGTCTGGCAAGGCCAGCGCGTTGTTGGACTGGAACAACAACTATGGCGATGACCCAGACAAGGCGGTGGTGTTCCATTGCAGCAACCTACCGCAGGACCTCTTTGGCGGCGAGGCGGATATGGATTACCAGGCGATCATCGCTGGAACGGTGGGCAAGGAGAACACCTACGGGACGATGGTGGGCAAGATCAAGCCGACCAAGGTCACCTATTGCCGGGTTTCGACCGACGATTATACCGGGCAGATTCGGGCGTACCTTGGCGAGGCCGAGATCACGGACGACCAGGTGGACACGTTCGGCGGCTATGGCGTGGTTCACGTGCCCAATTTCCAGGATTTGCTGCACTATATCTGCGAGAATGGTTTTGAGCACCATGTGGCGATTAACCCGTCGGAAGTAGCCGATGTGTTGGCCGAAGCGATGGGCAAGTACATGGGCTGGGATGTGTACTATCACGAGTAGAGCAGCGTGGCGGTTGCGCGCTTGACGCAATAAAAAAAGGGGTTGCCTTTGAGCAGGCAGCCCCTTTTCTGTTGCCAGTCGATAGAAAGACGGAGCGTTTGCTACAGGGCGAACAGAGCGTATTTGACGATGATGGCCCCAAACACGGTAGCTGTCAGCGACATCACCGTGATGAGGGTGTTGAGCGACGGCCCGGCGGTGTCCTTGAAGGGATCACCCACGGTATCGCCCACCACAGCCGCCTTGTGCGCTTCGGAGCCCGAGCCACCGTGCGCGCCGTCTTCGATGTACTTTTTGGCGTTATCCCACAGCCCACCAGCGTTTGCCATGAGCAGGGCAAAGATGATGCCTGTGATGATGG
>JAAYXX010000412.1 GCA_012515695.1 Chloroflexota bacterium | reverse complement strand
TCAAGCATTTGAATAGCTGGCCCATCTCGCCGCTCTATTACCCCTACCTGAACAATCCCACCGACAACGACGGCTCGGCGGACCTGAGTTCCGGCCACGGAACGCACGTGGCTGGCTCGGCGCTGGGCAGTGGCTATAGCTCCAACGGGCTGTATCGGGGCGTGGCTCCTCAGGCGCAATTGACCTTCCAGGCGCTAGAGCAGTATTGCCGTTTTAACGATTACGGCAAGGACCAGGGCTATACGGATGGCTACTGGCTGGTGGGCGTTCCGGCGAACCTCTACGATCTGTACGCCCAGGATTATAACTGGGGCGCGCGGGTGCATAACAACTCGTGGGGTGAGATGGAGGAGGCAGGAGCGTACACCACCTGGAGTCGCCAGACCGACCAGTTCATCTGGGAGCATCGGGACATGGTGGTGCTGTTCCCCACGGGCAACGAGGGCCGCGACGCGAACGGCGATGGGCGGACGGATTACGGCTCGGCGCTGCCCCCCTCCACCGCCAAGAACATTATCGCGGTGGGTGGCACAGAGAACCTGCGCCCCAATCTCTCTCCCGGATGGGGATACCAGAACTATGGCCAGTTCTTTGGGTCCAGCTTCCCCGTTGACCCCATTCGCAACGACCCGATGGCAGATGCCGGGGGCGCGGGGATGATGGCCTTTAGCGGGCGCGGTCCGGCCCTGGATGGGCGCATCCTGCCCAGCGTGGTGGCTCCCGGCACCTGGATCGCCTCCATGCGGTCCACGATGGCCCTGCAAGCGGGCTGGGGAGCGATCAACAATTCCTATATGTACCTGGGCGGCACGAGCATGAGCACTCCCCTGGTGGCGGGCGCGGCGGCCCTGGTGCGGCAGGCGTATATAGCGCGAGGGCACGCCCGGCCCAGCGCTGCCCTGGTCAAGGCCACGCTGATCCATACCGCCACCGACATCCCCGGCCAGTACGCTGCTCCCTATGGAGATGCCGGTCCCGTGCCCAACAACGATGAGGGCTGGGGATTGGTGAACCTGGAGGCTGCCGCCTCTACACCGCGCTTTTTCGTGGATGAGCAGGTCGCGCTGCGCACGGGCCAGCAGGCTGTGTACTATTATCGGGGCGGGGAGTCCCAGCGCCCGGTGCGCTTTACCCTGGTCTGGACGGATTACCCCGCCGCTGTCGAGGCGGGCAAGCAACTGGTGAACGACCTGGACCTGGAGGTCATCGCCCCTGATGGGACGGTGTACCGGGGCAACGCCTTTAGCAACGGCTGGACCACGTCCGCCGGGGTCGCGGACCGGGTGAACAATGTCGAGTGCGTCTACCTTCCCAACACGCAGCCAGGAACCTACACGGTGCGCGTGCGGGGCTATAACGTGCCGATGGGGGGCGGCCAGCCCTTTGCCCTGCTTTCCAGCCTGCCGCCGGTGATTGAGGGACACAGCCACAACATCCCGCTGGTCATGCGTAACCGGACGAGCGCCCTGCCCGCTCCGACGCCCCGGCCTGTCCAACAGTTCCACGACAATTTCTCCCAGAATAACGGCGTCTGGCCCGTTCGCGCAACTCAGCAGTTCCAGGTGGGCTATGTAGACGGCGAGTATCGCGTGTGGGTCTCCCCCGGCACGAGCGCCTATGCGCTGCCATCGGTGAACAGTAGCGGCTGGGCGAACCAAACGCTGGAAGTAGACGCCCGCGCTACCAACAGCGTCTCGCAGGCTTTTGGCTTGCTCTTTAACGGCAGTGGGGAGGGAGACAGCCTGACATACTATGCCTTGCTCGTCTCCCCCGGCGGCCATTACGCTGTAGCCCGGCAAGATGGCGCGGCGCTCAAGGGGTGGACGGCGCACGACGCCATCCGCACGGGGCAAGGGGTCAACCGCCTGAAGGTGCGGCGGGTCGGCCAACAGGTACAGTTCTATATCAATGGGATCAAGGTATGGGAAACTGTTAACCCGGCCCTGACCGGTGGCACGCGGTTCGGGCTGGTGACGTTGTGCTATGGGTCGCCCCATGCCGATGTGCGATTCGACAATTTCAGCGCCATCTCGGATATTCCCGCGACGGGCAGCGCCATCCCGCAGACGGGCCAGCACGCGCCGCTCCCCGCGCAGGACGGGCTGAATGCGGCCTTGCCCGAACCGCCGCCCGGTGCTATCCCACCTGCCCCCGGTTCAACACGTCCCTGAACAGTTGCCCGGCGGGGTCGTTATACCAGGACTGGAGCACCGCCATATAGTTGGCCCGCTCAAAAGCTGCCGGGTCGTCTACCCGCTGCTGGCTCATGCTGCCTTGCATCTCGGAGACCGACTCGTATCCCCGCGCATCCATCCACCGGCGGATGCCTTCCAGCATTTCGCTGATGCGGCCCGGGCCGTTGCTCAGTAACTCGGAGGCCATCATGGTCACTTTGGCCCCGGCCACCAGCCCCTTGATGGCGTCCTCGTGGGTATGCACGCCCGTGGTAATGGCGAAATCCACGGGGATGCGTCCATACAAAATAGCCACCCACCGCAGCGGGAGCCGCATTTCCTCCGAGGTGCTCAGTACCAGCCGGGGCACTACCTCCATCTTGCCCAGGTCCAGGTCGGGTTGATAGAAGCGGTTGAACAACACCAGGGCGCTGGCCCCAGCGTCCACCAGCCGCTGCGCCAGGTTGGCCGTGGCGCTATAGTAGGGACTGAGCTTGACGGCTACCGGGATGCAAACGTTCTCCCTGACGGTTTTCAGAATGTCCACCGTCTTTTGCTCGACGTCTTCGCTGCCTACCATGGGGTCTGTCGCCACATAGTAGACGTTCAGTTCCAGCGCATCGGCGCCCGCTTGCTCGATGTCCTTGGCGTAACTGAGCCAGCCGCCGCGAGACACGCCGTTCAGGCTGGCGATGATGGGGATATCCAGCGCCTCCTTGGCCTTGCGTATGTGCTCGACATACTCTTCCGGGCCGGTCTGATAGTCCCGCATTTCAGGGTACCAGTCGGTGGCCTCGGCAAAAGCCTCGGTGAAATAGTTGAGATAGTGATCGAGCAGGTTGCTTTCCAGGGTTGCCTGCTCCTCGAACAGCGAATACAGCACGATGGCCCCCGCGCCCGCGTCTTCCAGGCGGCGCATCGTGTCTATATTTCTGGACAAAGGCGACGCCGAAGGAACCAGGGGGTTTTTCAGCGTCAAGCCCATATAGTTCGTGGTCAAATCCATTTCGTCCCTCCTTATAGAAGCCTTGCACATTCCGCCTGTCTGCGGCTTGAGGGGTTGCCTGAAGCAGCCGTTGCAGGTTGCTCCATCACTCCCCCAGAATTACGGCGATCAGCGCCACGAACACGCCTGCCGCAACGGCCCACACAGCGTAGGGGTTATCCTCTTCCTCCACTTCTGGCAGCAGGTGCGCGCCCCCCACATAAATCAACACCCCCGCCGCTACAGCCAGCAGCGCGCCCAAGACCGACAAATCCAGATGGTTGATAAAGGGAAAAGAGATCAGCGTGCCGATCGGGGTGGACAGGGCGGCCAGCCAGATGGCATACCACACGGCTTTTTTCGGCGGGAACCCGCCGCGTTGCAGGATCACGTACACCACAATCCCTTCGGGAAATTCGTGCAGCACCATCCCGATGGCCGCCAGCAGCCCCGTGAACAGGCTGACATTAAAGGTCACTGTGTAGATAATGCCGTCAATAAACGAGTGCAGCCCGATACCCAGCGCCGGAATGATGCCGGGGTTATAGCGTTGCAGGTTGCTTGTGTTATGCAGATGCAGGCGCAGGAAATGATTGATCAGGTACAGCCCCCCAAAGCCCACCAGCCAATATACTGGACTGGCGCTGTTCAGTTCGAGCGATTCGGGGATCAGGTGCAAGAATGAAACCGTTATCAGCGTCCCGGCAGCGAATGCCCTGAAAAAGACGGCATTCCGGGCCACCCAGCGCGGAAACCTGCTGATAGCAACGATGCCGCTGGTCGTCACAGCCGCGGCCATAAAGCTGGCCAGTAGCACGGCTGCGAGTGTGTTGGTTGTCACGAGTTTTCAATTCCCCTTCTACGAGATTCCCCCGGCGTGGGGGTGCGATCAGCTCTCCCGGCGCAGCCACGTATACAGCCCGACGCCCAGGGCGAGGCCCACCGCGAGCCAGGTTGCCCAGACGTCTAGCGGCCCCCGCGCAACGCCCTGTCTGGGCGTTGTCATCTTGCGCCGCTGCAACTCATCCACAAAGGATTGGGCCATGTCTCGGTTGTCCACATGCTCCCAGTAGAACGTGACAGGCAACAGGCGCAACCCACCGGCCCGCAGCCAGGCCGTCACCGCCAGGCCGCCATTTTGCGCGCGGGCGCGGGTGTCGGCCACGCGAAAGACGCGCGCGCCATCCCCCAGGAGCAGGCTCAGCACCGGCATATACCAGGGGAGCCGCCGGGTGCGGGGCCGGGGGGCCGCCTCTACCTCTTTGCCTGTCACCGCTTCCGCCCGCTCGGCGGCCTCTTTTTCAACAGCCTCTACCGTTGTCCCCGGCTCGATGGTCATGGAATGATCGTACAGGGTAAAGATCGCCACCTTGCTCGGGTCTTCTGCGCTGCGCGCGATATAAGAATACGTATCTTGCATCACCTTGCACCACCTATCTATACACTTGCCATACTCTATAGCCGGGCCTGCCACCACCAGAAACGGCAGGCCCGGTCACCCTATCAGTCTCCTTTCACCGCCGTTTCGACATCCGCCCCCAAATCAATCTCCATGCTGGCCAGGTGCGAGTATTTGCGCCAGCGTTCCAGCACCACCTTTTGCGCCTCTGTCAGCAGCCGCTCGGCCTGTTCGGGGTCGCTCTGGGTCAACATGCGGTAGCGGTTCTCCTGGTAGAAATAGTCGCGCAGGGCGAGCGTAGGCTCGCCGGAATCCAGTTGAAGCGGGTTCTCGCCTTGCTCCCTGCGTCGGGGGTCGTACCGATAGAGGATCCAGTGGCCCGAGTCGACGGCCCGCTTTTCCTGGTCCATTCCCAGCCCCATGTTGATGCCGTGGGCGATGCATGTGCTATAGGCGATAATCAGCGACGGGCCGTTGTACGACTCGGCTTCTCGGAAGGCCCGGAGGGTCTGCCGGTCATTAGCGCCCATTGCCACCTGCGCGACATAGATATAGCCATAGGTCATCGCCATCATGCCCAGGTCCTTTTTCGGGGTGGGCTTGCCGCTGGCGGCAAACTTGGCGACAGCCGCCAGTCCGGTAGATTTGGAAGCCTGGCCGCCGGTGTTGGAATAGACCTCCGAATCGACGACGAGCACCTTGATGTTGCGCCCCATAGCCAGCACGTGGTCCAGTCCGCCATAGCCGATATCATAGGCCCAGCCATCCCCGCCAATGCACCAGACGCTCTTGCGTACGAGCATGTCCGCCACACTGAGCAGGTTTTGGGCGGCGGGGTCTCGGAGCTTTTCCAGGCGCTTGCGTAGCTCTGCCACCCGCGCGCGCTGCGCCTCGATGCCTTCATCGGTGGATTGGTCGGCGCTCAGTAAATCGTCGGCCAGGTCGGCCCCGATGCTGTCTCGCAGGTGGCTCACCAGTTCGCGCGCATACTCGGTCTGCTTGTCCACCGTCAGCCGCATACCGTACCCAAACTCGGCATTATCCTCAAAGAGCGAGTTGTTCCAGGTTGGCCCGCGCCCGTGGTCGCCATAGGTCCAGGGAGTGCCGGGGGTGTTGGCTCCATAGATGCTGGTGCAGCCGGTGGCGTTGGCGACGTACATCCTATCCCCAAAGAGCTGACTGAGCAGGCGAATGTAGGGGGTTTCGCCGCACCCCGCGCAAGCTGAAGGGAACTCGAACATGGGCCGCAGCAATTGAACGTTCTTGGTCGAGTCAAAGCGGAGGGTCGCTTCGGCGGGATATTGGGGCAGATCGAGGAAAAAGGCCCAGTGCTTGCGCCCCTGGTCGCGAATGGGCAACTGTGGCTCCATGTTGATGGCCTTGCGGTTGACGGCGGTCTTGTCTTTGGCGGGGCAAACGGCCACGCACACGCCACAGCCGGTGCAATCTTCGACCGCCACCTGGATCGTGAACTTTTTTCCCTGCATCCCCGGCTCTCGCCAGCGCGCATCAATGGACTTGAATCCCTCCGGAGCGTTCGCCAGCAGGCTCTCGTCTACCACTTTGGCGCGAATGACGGCGTGCGGGCAATACATCGAGCAGCGCCCGCACTGGATGCACACATGCGGCAACCAAACGGGCACTTCCAGGGCGATGTTGCGCTTTTCCCACTGGTTCGTGCCGATGGGAAAAGTGCCGTCCTTGGGCATGGCGCTTACCGGCAACTGATCGCCGTCTCCGGCCATGATGGGGGCCGTCACCTTTTGCACAAACTCGGGGGCCGCCTCGGATACGGTGGGGGGGATGGTGAACTCGCTGGTGGCTTGCTGGGGAACCTCGATAGGGTACAGGTTGGCCAGCGCGCCATCCACCGCCGCAAAGTTCTTTTTCACCACCGATTCGCCTCGCTTGCCGTAGGTGTCCTGGATGGCCTGCTTGATCTGGGCAATGGCCTGCTCTTTGGGCAGGATGCCGCTAATGGCGAAAAAGGCGGTCTGCATGATGGTGTTGATCCGCACGCCCATGCCGGTCTGTTCAGCAATGTCGTAGGCATTGATGCCATACACCTTGAGCTTGCGGTCAATGATCTCTTGCTGCACAGGCCGGGGGATATGGTCCCACGTGTCCTCTGGCGCGTAGGGGCTGTTCAGCAGCAGGGTGGCTCCCTCTACCGCCGCGCCCATAATGTCGAACCGTTCCAGGAAGCCGAACTGGTGCACGCCGATGAAATTGGCCCGGTAGATCAAGTATTCGCTGTGGATGGGGCGGGGGCCAAAACGCAGGTGGGAGATGGTATGCGCGCCCGACTTTTTCGAGTCGTACACAAAATACCCCTGGGCGTGGTTATCGGTTTGCTGGCCGATGATCTTGATCGAGTTCTTGTTGGCGCTCACTGTGCCGTCGGAACCCAACCCCCAGAAGATGGCCCGAAAAACATCGTCCGGCTCGACCTGAAAGTCGACATCATAGGGGAGGCTGGTGTGCGAGACATCATCCTCAATGCCCACGGTAAAGTGGTTGAGGGGCTTGTCTTTGTTCAACTCGTCCAGCCCCGCTTTGACCATGCCCGGAATAAACTCTTTGGAACCCAGCCCATAGCGTCCGCCGATCACCCGCACAGGGGCCTGGCAGGGCAGCGTGCCGCTCGCCAGCCCCTCATTGAGGGCGGTTACTACATCCTGATACAGCGGCTCGCCCGTCGCCCCGGCTTCTTTGGTGCGATCCAGGACGGCGATGCTTTTGGTGGTGGGCGGTAGCGTCTGAACGAAATCGTCCACAGCGAAGGGGCGATACAGGCGCACCTTGACCACGCCCACCTTCTCCCCGCGATTCGCCAGATATTCCACGGTCTCTTGCGCCGTCTCGCAGGCGGAACCCATCAACACGATCACCCGCTCGGCGTCGGGCGCGCCCACGTACTCGTACAGGTGATACCGACGGCCCACCAGTTCGGCAAAGCGATCCATCGCCTTGCGAACAATGCCCGGCGTGGCCTGATAGAACGGGTTGACTGTCTCCCTGGACTGGAAAAAGATGTCCGGGTTTTGCGCCGTGCCGCGCAGAATGGGCCGATCGGGCGTCATGGCCCGCGCCTTGTGGGCGCGCACCAGTTCGTCGTCAATCATCTGGCGGATGTCGTCTTCGCGGAGTTGTTCCAGCTTGCGTACCTCATGCGATGTGCGAAAGCCGTCGAATATGTGCATAAAGGGGACGCGCGCTTCCAGCGTGCTGGCCTGCGCGATGAGGGCCATATCCATTGCTTCTTGCGGCGTGTTGGAGAACAGCATTCCCCAACCCGTCCCGCGAGTCGCCATGACGTCGCTATGGTCGCAGAAAATCGAAAGGGCATGGGTTGCCAGGGCGCGGGCGGCGATGTGAAAGACAGTGCTCGTGAGTTCCCCGGCAATCTTGTACATGTTGGGAATCATGAGCAAAAGCCCTTGGCTGGAAGTAAATGTGGTCGTCAGAGAGCCAGCCTGTAGCGCGCCATGCGCAGCGCCCGCCGCCCCCGCCTCGGACTGCATCTCTGCCACCAGGGGCACTGTCCCCCAGATATTCCGCTCTCCCCAGGCACTCCACTCATCGGCATGTTCTCCCATCGGCGAGGAAGGGGTGATTGGGTAGATGGCGATGACCTCGTTGGTTTTGTATGCCACATAGGCCGCCGCCTGATTGCCATCAATTGTTACCATCTCACGTGCCACTGTTGTTTGCTCCTTCCACATCCTGAAAAACTGATCCAATGAAAATCCTCCGGGCCAGCGCCATGCGCGCCGCTATACGCCCCACATAGCGGGGCGCAGGCGGGCAACCGCGCAGGCCGCCCGCCTCTATCAATAGTCCGGAGGATAAGAACGCGAATAATCGAGCTGGTCTTGACTGCTAGACGGGCAGACGCTGCTGCACTGCCAGCACCTGTTCGAACAGGTCTCCCTTGGATGCAACCCGCTCTATCACCTGATCTGGGCCGAACAAAGGCGACTCTTCCTGGCGCATCCAAACCGCCTTGATTTCTCGCCACGTGACCGGCGTCGAGACGGTGGTCTGGCGGCCATTGCTGCAAAGCGAATAGACACACAAGGAGGGTTGCTCCTCCTGATTGGCCTGCCAGTCAATGAACACCTGTCCCGGATATACCTGCTTGCGGGCGCTGGTCGTTGCCATGTCAGGATACCGGTTTACATACGTTTCGGCCACCATTCGCGCAAAGGCCCGCACCTGTGAAAAAGTCGCGGGCGTGTTCAGGGGCACGCACAGGTGCAACCCCTGCCCGCCACAGGTCTTGGCCCAGCAGCGCAGGCCCACTTCACCAAACATATCCCGCAGATCCAGAGCGATCCCTACGCATTCCAGCATACCCGCCGGTGGCGTAGGCTCGAGTTGGAACACGATAGCCGCGGGGCGAGCGTCCGCCTCGTCTCGCGCTGGCAGAACGTGCAATTCGGCCCCCAGCATCCCCACGCATTGCAGGGCCGATGGATTGGGGATCACGCAGCATTCCACCGGCTCCCGATCACCATAAGCCAGCCGATGCGTGGCGAGGCTCGGCGGGATAGGCAGGACCGCCGCCCCGCGCGACTCGCCTTGCGCGCCCTCCTGCGTGCCATTAGCGCACGCCTTGAGCACCACCGAGCGCCCGCGCAGATGAGGTAGCAACGTGGGGGCAATCTGGCGGTAATACTCGGCTGCTGACATCCCGATGGCCGCTGGTGCGCTCGCTGCAACAGTCTTTGCGTCCAATGCCCTTGCGTCAACCTGAACCTGTGTCTCGCTCATTCCTCCCTACTCCTACCTGACTCCCTTGGGATGGGGTATCAGGGCCATCAACCAGCCGACGGCGTTTGTTGGGCATACAGCGCCCCGCCACAAGCTGGCAGGCCCGAATGCCAGTTGAGAACCATCAAGCCTATCGCCAACCGAATTGCTATCATCAGTATCCAGGGAAACGGACAGGGTCCATTCGAGAACGGTAAAAGCTGCCCAGGGGGCCATCGGTGAGGGAGTGAGCGCCTCTATAGGCGCGAGACTCGCTCGCTCGACACCGACTTGTTAAGGTCTGCCATTGACCTCTCGCGTTACTTGGGACGGGATGCAATCCAGGCGCAGCCCCTTGTAAATGGCATCGCGCACAGGCTCCCCGGCGGGCCAATCGCCATATTGCACTTTGGCGACCAGCCGGGGGGTCACGTGGATAACCTGCTCATCGGGGGAAAGCGTTACGCCAGAGGGCCGGAAGGGACTGGTGGGGCGCTGCCAGGGGCGTAGGGCCTGGGCCAGCGTGAGGCGGTCTTGATCGCTGAAGCCCGCTTCGACGCGTCCCGCATATTGCAGGCGTTTGCGCTCGTCGTAAACCCCGATCAGCAGCGCGCCCACTTGCCTGCTTGCGCCCGGCTGCGGAATCCAGCCGCCAATCACAAAAGCCTGACTGCTGGCGGCCTGGAGCTTGCGCCAATGGGGGGAGCGGCGGCCCGGCTCATAGATGCTGTCCAGCCGTTTGGCGATGATCCCTTCCAGTCCATAATCGGCAGCCGTTTCCAGCATGGCCTGTACCTGGCCGATATGGCCGGGCGGCACGCGGCAACAGCCCCGCTCGATGCCCAGGTTTGCCAAAATGTCGCGGCGTTCCGCGTAGGGCAGCCGCATGGTGGGCCTGTCTCCCATGAACAAGAGATCAAAGGCATAGTAGTAGACCGGCGCGTCTTGAGGTGCGCGGTCTGGGCGCGCCTTGGAGAGCATCCGGCGCTGAAGGGTGGCGTGTTCGGGTAGTCCCTGATCGTCCAGGGCCACCAGCTCGCCATCCAGGATAAATGGACGATCTGGGAGCAAGCTCGCCCATTCCTGCAATTCGGGAAAGCGGGCGGTGATGTCGCCTAGATTGCGGTCCTGAAGGCTCAGGCGGCGGCCATCCCAGTAGCATAGCGCCCGGACGCCATCCCACTTGAATTCCAGGCCCCACTGGGCCGGGCTGAGGGGCATTTCCCCCGAGATGGCTAACATGGGCGGCAGATTTCGGGGCAGCGCCTTGGCGACGCAATCAGGGCAGAGGGGCTGTGGCCCGTCGGTGGCGCAGCGCGAACAAACATTCACGTCGCACTCCCAGCAATTGAGCAGCGCGTCATGATAAGGAGCGTGGCCGCAGTACGAACACAATACGTCCGTGCGTTCAATCAGCGAAACAACCATCACTACTTCCTCGCGCATCCTTCCCAATCAAATGGCGTGGGGGTCTCCAGTCCGGTGGTGGCCGAACGGGGGAGGGCATCCCATCCAACAATCGCAATCGGTTTGTTTGCGTTTCGGCTTGTTGAGTAGAGCGTGAGTGGTATGGAGAGGAGGAGTATGGAGCAAGCCGACGCTGGCACGATAATACTGGCCGAATCGTCAGCATCTATTATATCCCCGTTGCCTGCAAAGCCCAAATCGGCCAAGCAGCAGAAGAGCGCACCCGCCCGCTATCGGCGCCCGCAACCTGCGCCCGCTCTTGACGATGGCTCCCATTCTACAGAAAATGACAGGTGAACGGCTGATTGGCGACACGGCGCGCAACGCCATATCGCCGGGCCGCCTCATCTTGATGGAGGAAATGATACGGTATGCAAAAACAGCCCAATTCTCGCTATTGCTTTCTCTGTGGTCTGCAAAACCCCATCGGGCTAAAGCTGGCCTTTTATGAGGACCAAGATAACCGGGTGATCGTGCGATATGTGCCCGACGAAAAGCTTCAGGGGTACCCGGGCGTGCTGCACGGCGGCATCATCTCGGCGCTGCTCGACGAGACCATTGGGCGCACGCTGGTGCAGTACGACAAATGGGCCATGACGGTGGAATTGAACGTGCGCTTTCACAAATCGGTGCCGATTGGCGAGCCGTTGACGGTGATAGGCGAAATGGTGCGGCTACGCAGCCGCACGATGGAAGGACGCGGCGAAATCCAGCTTTCCGACGGGACGACGGCGGTGACGGCAGAGGCCAAGTATTACCTGCTGGACGCTGAAAAGCAAGAGTCGTTCCGCCAGGAATTGGGCTTTTGGCAGGTCGTCCCCGATGACCCGGATCAGGAGCCGGATGTGCCGCGCAACCCAGATCAGAGCAACTGCGTATAAACACTTGAACTTTTGCCTGCTGTCTTTTTATTGGCGAGGTGCCCTGTTTCCAAGCTCTCTATCAACCCTGGTGAGGAGGATACACTATGGCAGAAAAAAGCAGCAACCGAACGTTGTGGATTATCCTGATTATCGTTGGCCTTTTGGTGAGTTGTGGCGTGGGCACGCTGTTGGGCGGCCTGGCGGGCTATGCCATCGGCAGGAACGCCTCCGCCAACAGCGACGCGTCCTCCGAGTCGTATGCTGGCCCACGGTGGCTTGTACCCCAACAGGATGTGCCCATTCCCGAGATACCCCTGCCCGAGCTGTCTGAAGAGCTGCCCCCGCTCGAGTTGATCGAGTGGCAGGGCGCGCTGGTAGTAGAGGTTGTCGAGGATAGCCCGGCGTCTGCCGCTGGTTTGCGCGTGGGGGACGTGATCGTGGCGGTGGACGAGCAAGAGCTGAACGAGGCGGCGAACCTGGCGGACATTATCGCAGAATACGAGCCGAATGATCGCATCAAGTTGAGAATTGTGCGTCAGGGGCGCGAGCGGACGATTAGTGTAACGCTGGGCCAGGCCGAGGATGGCGATGGCCCGTGGCTAGGTATTCGGTATCGCGCCATTCCGCCGTTACCCGAGATGAAATTCGAGTTCCCCAAACAGCAGTTCGATCCTGGACGCTGGTCCGGTTGATGGCTTTAAGCAGGTACGATTCAGTTACCAGGGTATTCTCGCCACAGGCAGTATTCCGGGGCATATAGCAGGCCCACCGAGGCCGCTATATGCCCCGCGTTTTGGTGCGCGTCAGGTGACCATCCCTTCCACATGCTTGCGACGTGCCTCTACCCGTGATATACTCTGTCAACTTGGCTTTAGCAAAATAGTTTGGTAACAGCCGTTAGGATGGGCGGTTGAAACCGCAGCAACCAGTGCAATCGCCAACAAGTTGGCGCCGCCATGCATGGCGCGCCCACCTTCGTGGGCTACAGGTGAACCTGCCTTCGCAGGTTCGTTTCCCAGCCGCCGAAGGGCGGCTGAGCCAACTCGTTGGCACGCAATGGTTGCCGCGGTTTCAACTGCCGAGTATGCGTGGAAGGGGATTGGACCGCCGCCATCCTTGGCGGCTTGAATTATGCCGGCTGGAAGCCGGCGGTCCGATTATACGAGATGGCACGTCGGGTTACCGCAGCAAATAGTCAATAGTGATGCAGTTGACAACAAGAGACGGCAGGCGACGGCCAGAAGTGATGGCCTTCTTGGCCGGGGAGGAGAGGAACAGTGGGTCCTGTGACTCGCGAGGTGACGCTAGATAATGGGCTGAAGGTGATTCTCAAGGCTGTCCAGACTGCCCCCGTCATTAGCACGTGGATGTGGTATCGAGTGGGCAGCCGCGACGAAGTTGAGGGTTCTACTGGCCTTTCCCATTGGGTAGAGCATATGCTGTTCAAAGGCTCTGCCCGGTTCCCCAAAGGCTCGATCATGCGTAACGTGCAGCGATATGGCGGCTATAGCAACGCCATGACCAGCCACGACTTTACTGCCTACTATGAAACGCTTCCCAGCAACCAGGCCGAGTTGGCCCTCGATATCGAATCGGACCGCATGACCACCGCCTTGTTCGACCCTGAGGAGGTGGCCCGCGAGCGCACCGTCATCATTTCGGAGCGGGAGGGGGCAGAGAACGAGCCGTATTACGTGCTGACCGAAGAGATGGCGGCCGCCGCCTTTCGCATTCACCCCTATCACCATCAGACCATCGGCTGGCAGGCCGACCTGCTTAGTATCACCCGCGACCAGTTGTACAACCACTATCGCCAGTATTACGTGCCCAACAACGCCGTGCTGGTGGCGGTGGGCAACCTGGATATGGACGCCTACCTGCGCCTGGTGGAACAGTATTTCGGCCATATTCCCGCCGGGGAGTTGCCCCCCAGCAGGGTGCGGCAAGAGCCACCCCCACGCGGGGAGCGGCGGGTGACGCTGCGTATGCCCGGTTTCGCCCCGATGGTGCGGCTCTCGTTTCACGCGCCGCAGGTGTCGCATGCCGACTATATCCCGCTGGTGGTGGTCGAGGCGCTGCTTTCTGGCGGGCAGGCCATGTTCAGCTTTGGCGGGGGGCAGAGCAGGAGCGCCCGCCTCTACCGCGCTATGGTAGAAACGGAACTGGCCTCCTCGGTGGGGAGCAGCTACTACCCCAGCATTGACCCTTACCTCTTTTCCGTGGGGGCAACCGTGCGCGAGGGGCGCACCCCGGACGAGGTGGAGGCGGCCCTATCTGCCGAGATCGAGCGGTTGCAGCGCGAGCCGGTAGAGCCAGCCGAATTGGCCGTTGCCATCCGGCAGACGCAGGCCCAATTCGCGTATAACAGCGAGAGCGCCACAGACCAGGCGTTGACCCTGGGCTTTTTAGAAATGATGGACAGCCACACGCGCATGGACCGCCTGCTGGATGAACTGGCTCAGGTGACGCCGGAGGATGTGGCGCGGGTGGCCCAGACATATCTGCAACAGGATAACTGCGTCGTGGGCCGCTTTATGCCCACCGGCGAGGGAGCGGAGAGCGCGCCCGTGGAGGCGGCAGAGCACAAGGCATGGGCCAGCATGCCTGCGCGGGGGATTTTCTTTTTCTCGCAGCCGTGGGGCGCTACCATCAGCCCCGACACCGTTGTGAGAACGCAACTGGACAACCAGGCCGTGGTGTTGGTCAAAGAGAACCCGGCCAGCGCTTCGGTGTATGTCGAGGGCAGCTTGAAGGCGGGCGCGATCCACGACAGCCCAGAAACCGCCGGGTTGGCCAGCATGACCGCCAGCATGCTCATGCGCGGCACCAAACGCCACACCTTCCAGGAGATCAACCGCATTCTGGACAACGTCGGGGCGTCGCTGGATTTCGGCTCGGGCCGCCATAATATGAGCTTTGGCGGGCAAGCCCTGGCCGAGGATTTCGGCTTGCTGGTGGACCTGATGGCCGAATGCTTGTTGGAACCCACCTTCCCGCGTGTGGAACTGGACAAGCTGCGCGGCCAGGCGCTCACCCACCTGGGTATTCTGGACACCGATACAGGGTATCGCGCCGACCGGGCTTTTATGTCCGCGCTATATCCCCCGGACCACCCTTACGCCCGCCCGGTAATTGGCAATCGCAAGACGTTGAGCGTCCTCCAGGCGGAAGACCTGGCTGCTTTCTACCAGCAGGTCTATCACCCGGCTACCCTGGTAATCAGCGTGGCCGGAGCGGTGAGGGCCGACGAGGTGATTGACCGGCTGGGGAGTACCCTGGGCGCGTGGCAGGTGGATCACCCTGTCACGCTGCCAACCGTCGCCCCGGTCGAGACGCCCGACGGGATTATCACCGAAAGAGTGCAGATACCGGGCAAGGCGCAGGTCGACTTGATCTGGGGCGTGATTGGTATGCCCCGCACATCGCCCGACTATTACCCGGCGGTGATGGGCAATCTGATATTGGGTCGGTTGGGGATGATGGGCCGCCTGGGTGCGCGGGTGCGTGATACTCTGGGGTTGGCCTATTACATCAGCAGTGGCGTACACGTGGGGCTGGGGCCGTACCCCTGGACGATTATGGCGGGTGTTGCGCCGGAGAACGTGGACGCCGCCGTGCAAGCTACCCTGGAAGAGGTCGAGCGGCTGCGCGACGAGCCGATAGACGACGAGGAACTCGACGACATTCGCACCTATCTGACGGGGTCGTTGCCCCTGCACCTGGAGACGAACGAAGGGCTGGCTGGTTTCCTCATGAACACCGAGGAATATGGCCTGGGCCTGGATTATCTCCAGCGATATTCCCAGATGATCTATGGAATAGACAAGGGTGAGATTCAGCGCGTCGTGCGCCGATATCTCACCCTGGATCGTTACGTATTGGCGATGGCCGGGACGTTCCGCTAACGCTTCTTGGCCCGCAGCCAGACGATGGCTACCGCCGCAAGCAGGGCCGCGCCGCCATAGATAAAGCCGTTGCCCGTGCTCTTGGTGGTGGCTTCGGTGGCGGGCGGCTCGGCTGTCGCCTGAACCTCCTCCGATGCCGCCTGCGTCGTTACGGTAGGGGCGGCAGTAGGCTCAACGGTAGGCTCGGCGGTCTCGGTCGGCAGTTCGGTGACCGTAGGCTCTGGCGTGTCTGTCGGCATTTCCGTTGGCTCTTCCGTCGGCTCGGGGGTGTCGGTAGGCGCGACTGTCGGCGTGTCCGTGGGCAGAGACGTCTCGGTGGGTGTCGGCGTCTCGGTGGCAACGGGCGTGTCCGTCGCCAGCGGCGTCTCGGTCGGCGTTGACGTGGGCTTGGGGGTCGTCGTGGGAGGCGTGGAAATAGTCAGGCAAGCGTCATCCCAGAACGAGTCATTATGTTTCACCGGGAATTCGGGCTGCCCCTTGGTGTATACCGTGACCGCGTCGCTCTGCGCGATGGTTGTGATCGTAAGCTGGACCCATTTGTCGATCACCTCGCCCGATTCGAGCACGGCCCGCGTTTCGTGATCAGTGATGGGATTGGACCAGACGGTGTTGGCCGAAGGGGACGCGCCGAAACCGGCAGGCTCTCCCCCATAGGGATCAATCCCCGCATAGACCTTGTATTTGCCCGGCCCCGCGTTCGCCTCCCCGGATTGCTCCAGATCAGAGATGAAATGCCCGTTGGACGTGATTTCACGCTCGCCGGTGTATATCTGTACCCAGATAGAAAATGTGACCTGGCTGCCTCGCGGGACCGGCACGCGCTGGTAGAACCCGGCGGTGTGTGTGCCCCAGGTGGTAAAGAACTTTTGCGAGGCGTTGCCGCTACGCACGTGGTAGTTGCTGCCCAGGTAGGCCGCGTCCAACACCTTGTACTCGACTTCGCGGTTGTACGTGGCATCTCCCAGGATAGACCAGGGCTTCCAGCCATTACCCAAATTGGACGAAAGGCTGGTGCCGAGACCTTCGGTTTTATAGCCCCCGTCCTCAAAGCCAGCGTTCAACAGCGGGCCGGGGCAATCGGCGCGGGCGGGCACAGGCAGAATCAGAGCAACGGACAACAACAGCACTATCAATGCAAGCTTGCGGGTCATTCTACTCCTCTCAGGAGGTGATAGCGGAGCTAACGGAGCTACTATACCACATGGGCCACAAACCGCCAAGCCCGGCCAGCGCGGGCGTGCCCGCAGGCCAGCCGTGGACAAGCTGGCCTCTGCCCCTGGTCAGGAACGCCTATCGGGGGCGGTCAGGGTCAGGTAGGCCCGCTCCACGCCTGCCATGAACCCCTGCGAGACATCCACATAGGGCAGGTCCAGGGACTCGCATTCGTCTTGCACATACTGGGAGAACTCGATCATCTCGGTCATCAGCGCCAGGATATAGTCGTCGTCATGGTGCTGAACCCAGTCGTTCACGGCCCCGGCGTGTGCGCGAATGTCGTACAGCTTTTGTTGGGGCGTGGCGTCAACGAACCCCAAGAAGCAGGCTCGCACCTGCCCCGGATAGGCGTCCATCAAAGAGCGCACCCCACGCGGCAGCAGGGCATCCCCTTCCACCGTGTAGGCAGGCTCTACCTCCACGATATTACGCAGCATGGGCACGATCCGCGGCCACAGTTTGTTGGCGCGGATGACGTTGGGCGACTCGGCGTCAATGCCCAGTTCCGGCGCGCCCTGGTCTAGCGCGCTCACGAAATAATCCACGCAAAAGTAGGGGATGTTGTGCGTGCGAAACAACCGATGGGCCAGCAGCGTCTTGCCTGTGCGGGCTGCCCCGCCGATCAAGTAGAGCATAATGGTAACCTCCTTCACGCCCTAGCTCATGTCAAAAACCCGCTTGACCGGAACCCAGATTTCATGCGCCCCATCGGCGGGAGTATGCCCGGCCCGCACCCAATCCAGCGGGCAAACTTCAAACTCGCCGACAAAGCGGCCATCGTAGGCATAGCCCAGGCGCACCACCTGTTGAAAAGCCTGGAGGAAGGCCGGACTCTCACGATCAGTCGAGCCGGGGAAAGCGGCAAACGTGACCTTGCCCGGCGCCCAGGAGACGAGGCCATAGTGGTAATCCCACTGGAACCCCTCCAGCGAGTTCACCTGCGCGCCCGCAAAGAACAGCCGGGTGGCGCTATCCACAAAGTGCCAGTAGCCAATGGCCCGCTGTGGCCTGGAGAGGTAGCGAATGGTGTCCAGCCGGGCATATAGCTTGTCCCACAGAGCTTGCTCTTCCGAGTCCAGGCTGTTGCCCCTGCCGTGCGTCGGACTTTCGTAGACAATCCCCTGCACTCCCACCAACTGCAAGTCGATTGTCAGGATGCGTGCGTCCATGCTGTGCGCTCCTGTTGTATGCCTGCTCTAGAGTCAACTACCCCGAATACTCTATCCTCCTCGTGCTGTAAACCCATAGCCGCGCGCGCTTTCCATTGCCGCGACCGCCTAGTCGCGCTGTCCCTCCAGCAGCAACACGGCATCTTCCCAATAGGGCGGCACGCTGAAGGATTGCACGACCTGATACCCGTACGAACGCGAGCCATAGTTCGGGTTCGTGTAGATGCCCGCCTCTTTTTCCTCGCCGGTGCGCGGGTCGATAAAGGTAGCCTTGATGGTTGGGGCGAGCAGCTTGTCCAGGTTTAGCAGCACGGTACACTGGCTGCTCAGGTAGACCAGCGCCCAGTCGGCGCGGGCCGCCAGCGCCGCCACGTTGCGCGTGCGCCCGTGGCTCTCGCCCAGCGCGAACAGCGACGGGTCGGGGTTCATCTCCCACCAGCGCCGCCTGCTGAGGATGCGCCGCATCAGGCAAACCTGCTCGGCGCCGGGGGTGTCGAACGTCTCGGCCCAACCCGGCTCCATGCGCCACATCTGGTTCTGGCCGTAGGTATGAAATCCCCCGGCCAGCACCGTCCACCAGGCCTGTCGCCGCGCCACCAGGGGCGTGATGGGGCCGGTGTAATACTCTGGCCCGTTCTCGTAAGCTGGCTCGCCCATGACGATGGGCTTGGTGGGAACGCGCAGCGCCTCGGCCAGAATGGCGGGGTAGATCATATCCCACCGGCTCCAGGTCTCGATCATGTTGAAATCG
>JAAYXX010000411.1 GCA_012515695.1 Chloroflexota bacterium | reverse complement strand
TTGATCCGCGAAAAGTTAGCGCCATTAGCCAAGGATGGCGGCGGTCCAATCCCCTTCCACCGCCCCAGCCCAGCACTGACAGTGCCGGGCTGGGGTAAAGCAAGATGCCCAAGTGCACTAGACGCTCCTAAACCCGTCTTGACGGGTTTCCTCTTTCCGCAGCCTGGGACGTTCAGTCCCAGGCGGGGCCTCAGCGCGACAGGCGGAGCCGGGATGCGGATACGCCCAACCATTCGGGAAGCAGGAGGCCGGGAGACAGGGCGGGGTTGGCTTTCCGCAACTCGATCCAGTTTGCCACGCGCAGGCGCAGGGGCATGAGTTGCAGGTGAAATTGGATGATCTGCTCCAGGTTTGGTTCGGCTTGAAATATATGGGGCAGCCACAGGTCTACCACATCGGTAAGGCAACGCTCCTCGCTCTCTGGTAGCGGCGTGACTGGTGGCAAGCTGGCCGCCTGCTGATAGAGTGCCTCTAGCGTGCGCTGCCAGCCGGGCGCGTGATGCACCGCTTTAAGCGCCTCCTGGGTCCACTTGCCAGCGCGGGTGCGGTGTTCCGTGTCGCTGATGAGGCGGGCTAGGGCGGCCTGATATCCGGCGCGGTCGTTGGCCCGGAGCAAGCACCTGTCGAGGCCCTGCGTGTCGGCCCCCAGGATGCTGCCCTCTGCGGCAGGCCAGCACCGGCTCAGGAGGGGCGTTCCATAGCTTCCGGCTTCGAGCAGCGAGGTGATAGAGACGATGGGGAACGAGTCTACATAAATATCCGCCGCCTGATAGAACAGGGCGGTGTCTTCGCGCTTGCCCAGGGCTTGCACGCGCCCCAGCGTTTGGGCGTTGGCTTGCGCCCACGGCCCGGTCTGCTCCGGGCCGATGACCAGCAGCCTGCTCTGGCGGTGCTGCTCCACCACGGGTAGCAACGTCCCCAAAAAGTCCAGCTCTCCCAAAGGCTCGTATTTGTGCGGGCGTGCAATCGAAAGCAGCAAGATCGATTCCGCAGGCAGGCCGAGCTGCTGTTTCGCCTGAGCGCGTGGGAGGGTTCGCTCTGTGGGGGGCATGATAATCGGCAGGGTGGCGGACCGTTCGGGTGGAACACCGCGCCGCTCTTGCGCCAGCCGCGCCCCCGATTCGCGCAGCCCGGCGACCACGTCGCTGATGCCCGCGCCCACCCAAAAGGCGTGGTCGGCGTGGTCGGCATAGACCACTGGCGGGCTGGCTGTTTTGTCGGCGAACGCCAGGACAGGGATCACGTCATACGGATGCACGTGCAAGATGACTATATCGGCGGAGGCGGCGATTTCGCGCAGGGCGCGCGCCCATGCGAGCAGGCTGCCCCGCTGCGTGTTCAGCACATGGACCTGCCCACCGGCGGCGGCAATGGCGTTTCGGAGGGGCGGCGGCACTGGCGTGGGGCCTTGGCGGGTTAGCACAAGGGAGTGCTGTCGTCCGGCGTCTTGCTGTGCCCAACGCCAGACCATGCGCGCATCTCCGCCGATGCCGAGCGCGCGAGTCAGCACGTGCAACACGCGACGGGGCGCCGAGCCGCGGGTCGCACCTTGTGCGGGCGCACGTGATGCGGGCGCACCTTGTGCGGGCG
>JAAYXX010000410.1 GCA_012515695.1 Chloroflexota bacterium | reverse complement strand
GACGACGGCTATCTCGGCCCATTCCCGCGTGACCACCGGCTCACCGGCAAAACAGCAGACGGCCAACACGCCCTGTGGGACCTGTGGGGACACTATCATTGCATTCTGGGGTTGTTGCTCTGGTACAAAGAAGTGGGCTACCGCCCCGCGCTGGATGCCTGCCTGCGCGCCGCCGACTATATCTGTAGCCGCTTCCTCGATACCGGCGAGCGGGTGCGCGACGCCGGGGCCGAAGAGATGAACATGGCCATCATCCACGCCCTCTGCCTGCTCTATCAAGAGACTGGCGAACCGCGCTACCTGCGGATGGCTCGCGAGGTAGAAGCCGACTGGCAGACGCCGCCCGCCGGGGATTACGTCCGGCAGGCGCTGGCGAACGTGCCCTTCCCCCAGACTCCCAAGCCCCGCTGGGAGAGCTTGCACGATATCCAGGCCATCCTGTCCCTGTATGAGATCACTGGAGACGACGACTATCGTCGCGCCTTTGAGCAGATCTGGCATAGCATTCGCGGGGGAGACATCCACAACACAGGCGGCTTTTCCTCCGGCGAGCAGGCCACGGGCAACCCTTACGATCCGCGAGCCATCGAAACCTGCTGCACCGTGGCGTGGATGGTGCTGTCCGTGGATATGCTGCGCCTCACCGGCGACTCGCGGGTGGCCGACACGCTGGAACTAGCCACGTTGAACGCCACCCTGGGCGCGCAAACGCCGACGGGCCGCTGGTGGACCTATAACACGCCGATGGACGGCGTGCGTAGGGCGTCGGCACACGATATCGTCTTCCAGGCCCGCGAAGGCAGCCCCGAACTCAACTGCTGCTCGGTCAACGGGCCGCGCAGCCTGGCCTTGCTGTCAGAATGGGCCATCATGCAGGCCCCCGATGGGCCGGTGTTGAACTATTACGGCCCCAGCAGCTTTGACCTCGACCTGCCATCAGGCCAGCGGGTGCGCCTGACCCAACATACCGACTATCCCAAGGATGGCGCTATCCGAATCACGGTGGAGCTGACCCAACCAGCCGAGTTCACCCTGTCGCTGCGTATCCCCGAATGGTCGTCCAACACCCAGGCTCAGGTCAACGGGGAGCCGGTATCTGCTGTGGCGGGACAATACCTCGCCCTGGCGCGGGAATGGCACAACGGCGACGTGATCCAACTGGCGTTAGATATGTCGCTGCGTCCGTGGATCGGTGAGCGCGAGGCGGAGGGCAAGGTCTGCGTGTATCGCGGCCCCGTGCTGCTGGCCTATGACCGGCGCTTTAACACGCTCGACCCCGCCGAGTTGCCCGCGCTGGACCCGACCCACCTGGAAGCCACGCCAATCCCGTGGGCGGGGGGCTGGCCCGCTCCCTGGCTGCTGCTGCGAGCCCCGACACCTTCCGGGCAGGCGCTAACCCTGTGCGACTTTGCCACCGCAGGCGCCGCCGGGACGCCCTACCTGACCTGGTTGCCCTGCCAACCCCAATAGGCCAATCGCAGCCTCCCCCTCCCCAAATCTGGCTCGGGGCGGACAGGTAGCCGCGCCTTGCAGGCGCGCTGTCCCCCCTTGAACCAAACCTGGGGAGGGGCTGAGGTCAGCCTACACCTCTCGCTCCGAGAACACCACCCGCCCAAAACGCTCCGGCGTATGGTAGTTGATAACGCCCGGCGGAGACCAGGCCGTGTACTCGTCTCGGCCATCTTCGGGTCGGTCAATGCGATACAGGTTCGCGTGCCACACATCGCCCGGCTCCGGCGGCAGGTGCGGCGCCATCATGAAATCGCTCATCGGGATCGCTATCTCCACCGTCCAGGAACGATCATTCGTCCCCCGCCTGGTCGGGTCGCCGTCCACCGTCACGGCGGTACGCATCCCCTTGCTGTCCCAATCCCACAGCCCGCGCGCCTGCTTGCCACGCTTGATCATGAACAGGTCAAGGACGGCGTTGAGCGGGTTCACCTCGATTTCGATATAGCCATAGTTGTCCCGGTCCTCGTCAATGAACACCTCGACCACTTCGTGCTCGTAAATCGCCTGATCGCGCTCTGTGGTAACGCCCCAGATATCGGTGTCCTCGCAATGAAACCCTATATACAGATATTCGTCATCCCACAACATGCGAGCCGTCGTGCGCTGCCGGGGTTGCTCGCCGGTATCCGCCAGCCTCAATTCTACTTCCATCGCCCCCGCCCACGAGGGATCATCTAGCCGCCCATCAATGACGATGGGAGCAGCAGCACGATAGCAGGTGTACTCTGGTCGGTTGAATTGCATTGCTCCTCCTATAATGTGCGTAATGTGCGCGGCATTAGCATGCCTGGCATTGATACGCCTCCATTGCGCCCCATGTTAGCCCGCCACCCGCCACAATGCAACCCGCCACGTATTGACGGCAACCTCGGTTAATGGTAATGTTTCTTGGAGGATTCAGTTCGCGGGCAATATGAGTTTTAACAAAATAGTTCGGTAATAGCCATTAGGATGGGCGGTTGAAACCGCGGCAACCGTTGCAATCGCCAGCTTGCTGGCGCGTCGCCCTTCGGCGACTGACTCCCCAGCCTGCGAAGGCAGGCGCGCCATGCATGGCGATTGCACTGGTTGGTGCAGTTTCAACTGCCTACGAGATGGCACGGCGGGTTACCGCAGTAAATAGTAAATCTCAATGTTGCCTGCGACATGACTTGGCTGCCACAAGCGCACGTGCCACAGTCCGGTACATCATCATGATAACGGGAGACAGGTATGGACAACATCCTTCTGGGCAACGTACCGATTAGCAGGCTCATCATCGGCGGCAACCCTTTCAGCGGGTTCTCCCATCAGGGCCACGAGCGGGACCTGGAAATGAAGCGGTATTATACCGTGGAGCGCATCAAGCAAACGCTCCGCATGGCCGAGGGACTCGGTGTGAATACCCACCTTGGCCGCGCGGACCATCACGTCATGCGTATGCTGCTGGAATACTGGGATGAGGGCGGCACCATCCAGTGGATCGCCCAGACCTGCCCGGAGCTTGGCTCCATGATGCGGGGCGTGCAGAACGCCATTTCGGGCGGGGCCAAAGCTTGCTTCATTCATGGCGGCGAGATGGACTTTCGTTTCGCGCAGAACAAGCTGGACGAAGTGCCGGAGGCCATCGCCAAAATCAGAGAGGCTGGTATGCCCGCCGGGATTGCGGGGCACAACCCTCAGGTGTTCCTGTGGGCCGAAGAGCACCTGGATGTGGATTTCTATATGTGCTCCTATTACAACTCGGCCCACCGCGACCAGGGCGCAGAGCATATCTCGGGTCGCGCAGAGTGGTTCTTGCCGGAAGACCGGGATACCATGACACAGGTCATCGCGAACCTGAGCAAGCCGGTCATTCATTACAAAGTGTTGGCTGCCGGACGCAACGACCCCGCAGAGGCATTTGCCTACGTGGCGCGCCATTTGCGCCCGCAAGATGCGGTCTGCGTGGGCATCTTTGCCAAGGATGACGCCCACATGCTCGCGCAAGACATCGAGTTGCTTGAGCGCAGCCTGCGAGAACAAGCCCACGGCCCCCAGGCCGGAGGATAAACGCAAGAGACGGAAAGAAGGATTTCGGTAGTGGATCAAGAAACGAACGGTAACAACCTGAACGATGAAACAACCAGACAACCTACAGACAATGCACAGGCCCCTCTGGAGGGGCTGATCGAGCCAGAAAGCGCCCTGCCACCGGTGACACTCGAGGAGCTGCCCGAGCGCCTGCGTGACGCCGCCACCAGAGCGGGCTGGACCCGCCTGATGGATGTGCAGGCGCGGGCCATCCCCTACATCCTGGCAGGGCGCGACCTGATGGTCCAATCGCGCACCGGCAGCGGCAAGACGGGCGCCTACTTGCTGCCTATTCTGGAACGCATCGACCTGAGCCGGGCGGCCTGTCAGGCCCTCGTGCTGGTTCCTACCCGCGAGCTTGCCCGCCAGGTGGTGACAGAAGCCGAGCTGCTGGCCGGTCACGAGGGGATACGCACCATCGCCGTCTATGGCGGTGTCAGCTATGGCCCCCAGTTGGAGGCATTTCGGCGCGGCGCGCACCTGGTGGTGGGCACTCCGGGCCGCATCCTCGATCACCTCATGCGGCACTCGCTCTCACTGGACAAGCTGCGTATCCTGGTGTTCGACGAAGCGGACCGTATGCTCTCGATGGGCTTTTACCCCGATATGCGCCGCATTCAGGATTTTCTGCCGACTGACCGAGACGAGACGCCTAACGCCCTCAACGCCTATATGTTCTCGGCCACCTTCCCGGCCCATGTGATCCGTCTGGCGCACCAGTTCCTTCGCCAGCCCGACTTTCTCAGCCTCAGCCGGGACCACGTGCATGTGACCGCCACGGAACACGCCTATTATATCGTCCCGCCAATGGACAAAGACCGCGCCCTGGTGCGGCTCATCGAGATCGAGAACCCGCCCGCTGCACTGATCTTTTGCAATACCAAAGCCAAGGTACATTATGTTAATGTTGTATTGCAGCGCTTTGGCTATGATTCCGACGAACTCAGCTCTGACCTCTCCCAAAAAGAGCGAGAGGCCATCATGCGGCGTATGCGCGAGGGCAACCTGCGCTATCTGGTCGCCACGGACGTGGCCGCCCGTGGCATTGACCTGCCCGATCTCTCGCACGTGTTCATCTACGACCCGCCCGAAGACCCCGAGGACTATATCCATCGCGCCGGGCGCACGGGCCGGGCCGGGGCCAGCGGCGAGGCCATCTCCCTGGTCACGGGGATGGAGAGCATCGTCCTGCAACGCATCGGCAAGCGTTACGGCATCGCCTTCGAGGAGCGCCCCCTACCAGATGACGAGGACCTGGAAACGATTGTCGGCCAGCGCCTGACCGCCCTGCTCGAAGCTCGCCTGCGCGAGCGCGACCGGGTGGAGCTAGAGCGCATGCAGCGCTTTATGCCCCTTGCCAAAAGCCTGGGCGAAAGCGAAGACTCGATGGCCCTGGTCGCTATGTTGCTGGATGACTATTACCAAAAGTCGCTCCACACCCCGCCGGACCGCCCAACGGAGGCAGCCCCTACGGAGGAAAGGCCATCGGGTAGACCCCGGCGACGTCGCCGCGGACGGTAATGCTCCAGCTATCACCCTATCAGCAGGAGACGCAACATGGCACCACTCGTCGTTTTGATCGGCGATTCTATCCGAATGGGCTATCAAGAGGTCGTGCAGCGAGAGCTAAAGGCTGTTGCGGAGGTCTGGGCGCCCGTCGAGAACGGGGGCAACAGCCGCAACGTGCTGGCCCATCTGGACGAATGGGTGATCTCCCGGCAGCCACAGGTCGTCCATCTCAATTGCGGCCTGCACGACCTCCGCAAAGAGTTCGATCAGGAGCAGGCCGCCGTTGGCATCGAGGAATACGCCGCCAACGTGCGCCAGATTTCCACCCGTGTGCGCGAGCAAACCGACGCAACGCTCATCTGGGCCACGACCACGCCTGTCAACCAGGCATGGCACCATGCCACCAAAGGCTTTGACCGCCTGGAAGCAGACGTGCGCGCCTATAACCAGGTCGCCGCAGCAATCGCCACCGAATTGGGCATCCCTATCAACGACCTGTACAAAGTGGTGATGCAGGCCGGGCGCGACAGCTACCTGCAGCCAGACGGCGTGCACTTTAGCCCAGCAGGTTACGAGTTGCTGGGACAGGCCGTGGCCCGCGCAATCGCCGCCCATCTGGCTGAACCTTCGCAATAACGCCAATTGCATACGCAAAGGAGCCTTCCCATGCCATTTCTAGCTTCTCCCCAACGCTATGACACCATGCTCTACCGGCGCTGTGGTCGCAGCGGGTTGATGCTGCCCGCCATTTCGCTGGGCCTCTGGCACAACTTTGGCGGCGTGGATCGCATGGAGAACGCCCGCGCAATGGTTCACCGCGCCTTTGACCTGGGAATCACGCATTTCGATCTGGCGAACAACTATGGCCCGCCTCCCGGCTCCGCCGAAGAGACTTTTGGGCGCATTCTGAGCCAGGACATGGCCCCCTATCGCGACGAACTCGTTATCTCGAGCAAGGCGGGCTACCGCATGTGGCCCGGCCCCTACGGCGAGTGGGGTTCCCGCAAGTACCTGATCGCCAGCCTGGATCAGAGCCTACGGCGCATGGGGCTGGACTATGTGGACATCTTTTACAGCCACCGCCCCGACCCCAACACGCCTCTAGAAGAAACGATGGCCGCCCTGGATCAGGTGGTGCGCCAGGGCAAGGCGCTATACGTCGGTATCTCGTCCTACTCGCCCGACCAGACCCGCGAGGCGGCGCGCATCCTGCGCGAACTGGGGACGCCCTGCCTGATCCATCAACCATCGTACAGCATGTTCAACCGCTGGATCGAGGATGGCCTGCTGGATGTCCTGTCTGACGAGGGGATCGGGTGCATCGTCTTTTCCCCGCTATCCCAGGGGTTGCTGAGCGACCGCTACCTGGACGGGATACCCGCCGATTCGCGAGCGGGCAAGCCCCACGGCTTTTTGCGGCCACAACACGTCACCGAAGACAAGATCGCTCGCGCCCGCAAGCTGAATGAACTCGCGGCGGCACGCGGCCAAACGCTGGCCCAATTGGCCCTGGTGTGGGTGCTGCGCCATCCGGGGATGACTTCCGCGCTGGTTGGGGCCAGTCGCCCGGAACAGATCGAGCAGAACGTGGCGGCCCTCGAACATCTCGACCTGACCGACGAGGAACTGCAAGCCATCGAGTCCATCCTGGCGGAGTAAACGGCTGGGATTGGTTGGGCCAGCGTTTGGACATAGCCCGGCGCGACTTTCCTACTCTGGTTACGTATAGTACGTTATCACGAGTAGAAGAGAAGGTTAGGAGGTACTCATGCACAATCGAGGGCAGTTGGTCATCGGTGTGTTTATTATCTTGATCGGACTACTGTTCCTGCTACAAGCCGCCTTTGGCATCAGTATAGGTCGCTTCTGCTGGCCCATCGGGTTGATACTGCTGGGCGTTTTCCTCGTGTTGCGCCCCAGCATGGTTCCCGAAGGCACGCGCATGACGCAAAAGCTCTTTGGCGACGTCCACCGCAAGGGAAGCTGGCAGGTCTCCGATGAGGAAATCTGGGTGCTCATCGGCGATGTGGACCTGGACATGACCCAGGCCGAGTTCCCCGCCGGTGAGACCACGCTACGCATCTACAGCCTGATCGGCGACGTAGACCTGACTCTCCCCGCAGACGTGGGGGTGTCCGTCACGTCCACGGCCTTTATCACAGACGCCAGGGTGTTGGGCGAAAAGCGAGAGAGCTTTGCGACCACTATCCAGGTAGCCAGCCCGAACCAGGAGGAAGCGGAACGTCGGCTCAGACTGGAGACGACCTCCTTCATTTCGGATGTCAAGGTCAACCAGGTGGGCCAGTCGGAATAATGGCTGCGGCGCGCGAGGCCGCCAGGCGATTGCGCGCCCCCTCACCGCTCCACTACAACACACATCGAGGGCATCTATGAATAGCCGCGAGCGATTTGCCTGTGCCATGCGCCACGAAACGCCAGACCGCCCCCCCATCGACCTGGGGAGCACCACCCTGACAGCCATGAGCCTGGGCTGCCAGTCCGCCCTGCGCGCCTATCTGGGCTTTACCGGCGAGCCAGTATTGACCAATTCGGGAGTTGACGAGCGCATCCTGGAATGGGCGGGTTGCGATTTTCGCGGCGTGGGCCGCATCGTCAGCCTGCCCAGCGTCCACCCCGCCCAACCCGCTCCCGATGTGCAGGTAGACTGTTGGGGAGTCTGGCGCAAGCAGGTGGGCCAATACCACGACATCATCCGCTCCCCGCTTAAAGGGGCCACGCGGCAAGACCTGGCCGATTTTCCCTGGCCGGAACCCCGCCTGGACGAGCAGCTATTGGCAGGCTGGCAACAACAGGCCAGCGCCTTGCACGAGGAAGGGCGGTATGTCGTCCTGGCCGAGCATCCGGTCTTTGGCATCCTGGAACTCGGCTGCTGGATGTGCGGCTATGACGATTTCCTGTTCCGGCTGGCGGCGGATCACGATTTCGTGAAGGACTTTTTCCAGCGCGTGTTTGACCTGCAAATGGCGATCATCGAGCCGTACTACACCGCTCTCGGTCCCTACATTGACCTCACTACCAGCGGCGATGATTTCGGCATGCAACTGGCCCCCCTCCTCTCCCCGCGCATGTTCGAGGAGCTTGTCGCGCCCTACTTCGCCGAGCGCATCGCCCGCACCAAACAGCTCGCCCACTGCTACTTTTGGCATCACACCTGCGGCTCGGTCTATGCGCTGCTGGATCAACTGATCGCTTGTGGCGTGGATATCCTCAACCCCGTCCAGACTTCTGCCGCCCGCATGGAACCGGCGGCGCTCAAGGCGCGCTTTGGAGACCGGCTGGTCTTTTGGGGAGCGGTGGACGTGCAGCAATTCCTGCCGCAGGCCACCCCGGAGCAGGTTCGCGAGCACGTGCTGGAACTCGCAACGGTGCTCGGCGAGCGAGGCGGCTATGTGATCGCCCCGGCCCACAATATGCAGGACGACGTCCCCCCCGCCAATATCGTCGCCTGGGTCGAGGCCATTCGCGGGCTGAGCAACGCGACCTCCTAGGCCAGGGCGAGAGCGGCTTCTCGCCTTCTCTCCCCGGAAGGGAATTGGACCGCCGCCATCCTTGGCGGCTTACAACTATGCCGGCTGGAAGCCGGCGGTCCGCACATGCCCCTCACCAAGGGCGAGAGCGGCATCCTGCCGCGCTTGCCGCCTTCTCCCCCTCTCCGAATCTGGTTCAAGGGCGGACAGTAGCCGCGCCTTGCAGGCGCGCAAACCCGCGCCAGAATGGCGCGCCTACAAACTGTCCGCCTCTGAACCAAATCTGGAGAGGGCCGATCAGTAGATCGGGGGTTGGGGGTGAGGTCTCCCCCTCCGCAGCCTGCCTCCTGCTTGACAGAATACACCCCCTGCGCTACAGTACCCTCGCTACATCCCCGCCCACCAGCCCCAGCGGGCCGCGTGGCGGAGATTTCGAACATGGCGGACAGCCCATCCGCCAGAAAGGATACGCGCAGGAATGAGGATTCTGGTTACGGGAGCCAGCGGGCGCATCGGGCGATACGTCGTCCGCGAACTGGTGACCGCTGGTCATGACGTGTTGGCTATTGACCTGGTGCGAGCGGCCAATTCGCCTGCCCGCTTTTTGCGAGCGGATCTCACCCAGGCCGGGGAGGTCTATCAGGCGATTACCGCCGCTCAGGCGGACGCCGTCGTGCATTTGGGGGCCTGGGCCGACGCGGGCATCGTCCCCAACACCCGCACCTACAGCGACAACGTCAGTGGCACCTACAACCTGTTTCAAGCTTGCGCCGACCTGGACGTCTCGCGCATTATTTCGGCCTCCAGCGCGCAGGTCTATGGCTTTGTCGCCAATCCTCCGGTCTACCTGCCCGCCGACGAAGAGCACCCACTGCGGCCCGTCAACTGCTACGCCCTGTCCAAGATGGCCGGAGAGCAGGCCGCCGATTATTTCGTCGCCAACTGGGGGCTGACCATCCTTTCCTTCCGCTTTATGGGCGTCCGCCCGCCCGACCAACTGAACGCTGAGCTGGACCAACTGCTCCAGGACCCCACGCCGGGCCTTCTCCAACTCTGGACGCGCACCGATGCGCGGGATGCAGCTCTGGCCTGTCGGCTGGCGTTGGAAGCCGAAAGCGTCCCCGCTGGCCCCTACAACATCACCGGCGCGCGCGTCGTCACCAGAGAGACCACCGCCGAGCTGGTGTCGCGCTATTTCGGCAAGCGCACTGAACTGCGCCGCCCACTGGCCGATCACGAGTCGCCGCTTTCCTGCGCCCGCGCCGAAGCGGCCTTTGGCTATCGGCCACGCTATATCTGGACGCCCACCGAGCGCCACCTAGAACCCTGAGATTGATCGCGTTCATTGCACACCTGGAGGAACTGTGAGCAATACCGCTTTCGCGTCTATCTATGCACAGGTTCCAGCACCACAACGGGAACTGCTTCAGGCATTTCGGGCCGAGCATCCCTATCAAGAGCTTATCCAGGGCGGCGAATCCTGGCGCTATATCACCGCCGGGCCACAGGACGCGCCCACGCTGCTGTTTTTGTCCGGCGGATTTGCCACCGCCGATATCTGGATGCACCCCATTCTCGCGTTAGAGGGCGACTATCGCATCATCGCCCCAGACGCCTACCCGCTCCAGGGCACGTTCGACATTGACGCGATCTGTCACATGCTGCGCGCCATCCTCCGGGCCGAGGGCGCGCAAAAGGCCACTTTTGTCGGCCTATCGCTGGGCGGTGAGGTGATCCAATATCTACTTCAGCAGCACCCAGAGAGTGTAGAGCATGTCGTGCTGTCCCATAGCGGGCTGCTTACCCCGGAAAAGGCCGCCGGGCGGCTACGCATGGCGCGCACGCTCAAGCTGCTCCCCTTCTTTATCGCCAAAAAGACCTTGACCGCAGGCTCCACCGGCCCCTTTCCCGAAGCGAGTGCATGGCGCGCTTTTGCCCAGGCATACTTTCAGGAGATGGCGAGCCACCTGACCAAAGAGGCGATGGTTCGCTTCTACGAGACCCAGGCCGACATGGCGAGCCGCTTTGCCTTCGATAGCCACAAGCTGGCGGACTGGCCGGGCGAAATGCTGCTCATTGCCTCCCAGGATGACCAGACGACCATCAGCAACAGGGACGCGCTGCTCGCGCGCTACCCTCGCGCCAGAACGCACGCCTTTGAACAGGGCGGCCATCACCCGCTGCTGCTCTTCCCTCAGGACTATGCCCGCGTGTTGAGCAGCTTTTTGGACGAGGCATACGGGCGCGTGGATCGCGACGCCGGGCCATTTGTGGGCTGGTGAGCGATGATCACCTATCGTCTGGCCCACGAAAGCGACCTGATCGAGTTGGCCCACATGCGCTGGGATTTCCGCGCGGAAGAAGAACCCGCCCCGGGCGACCTATCCCGCGAGAGCTTTGTGGCCGCGTGCGTCGAGTTTCTCCGCCAGAGCCTATGCGAAGGGCGCTGGGCCTACTGGCTGGCCGAGCGAGAGGGCCAGATCGTCGCCCACGTTTGTGTGCAGCGTGTCGCCAAAATCCCCAAGCCCTCCCGTCTGCAAGACGCCTGGGGATACGTTACCAATGTCTACACCCGACCCGCCTATCGAGGGCAGGGCATCGGCACGGCACTGCTGGAACGCGTCAAGGCGTGGGCCGCCCAGGAGGGGCTGGAGCTGCTCATCGTCTGGCCCAGCGAGGCCAGCGTGGCCTTTTACCAGCACGCCGGTTTCACCGCTCAAAACGACATCATGGAATGCCTGCTCAGACCCGACGAACCCTGACAGGAGGCGCCCGCATGGACCGAGTCGCAGCCCCCTGTAACGCCAGTCGCCCAGCCGCGCTTGCTTGAACTGCCTGCCCTCAAGGTGGTATGATACGGTTCTGTGAATCAGCCCGTGGAACCATCAACGCACAACCCAGGCGAGTCAGATAACCAGGAGATCAGAAATGCCAGGTGCTGCCCCAGTATTTGCCACCCTCGACGATTGGATGCGAAACGCAGCGATTTCGTTCTCCCTCGATTCGCCCGAAACCCTGAACGCCGCCATCGCCAGCGTCATCGCCGCGCTCGGTGACTCGGTGGAGTTGCTCGGCTTTGGGGAGGCGCTCCACGGAGGCGAAGAGATCCTCGTTCTACGCAACCAGCTTTTCCAGCGATTGGCGGAGGCGCACGGCTACAGCGCCATCGCCATCGAGAGCAGCTTTCCTCGGGCGCACATCGTGAACGAGTACATCGCTGGTCGCGGCCCGGCATCGTACGAGGCTCTGCAAGATACCGGCTTTTCCCACGGCTTTGGCCGCCTCGACGCAAACCGCGAACTCGTCGAATGGATGCGCCAGTACAACGCCGACCCCGCCCACCGCGTCAAGCTCCGATTCTACGGCTTTGATAGTCCCACCGAGATGATGGGCACCGATAGCCCGCGCCAGCTTTTGTATTTCGCGCTCGACTATCTCGCGACGCTGGACAACGCACGCGCCCGTAAGTTCCGCGAGCGTATGGCCCCACTGCTGGGGGATGACGCTGCCTGGGAAAACCCCGCCGCAATGATGGACCCGGCACAGGCCATTGGCATGTCACCAGCCGCCACCCAGTTACGCATCGAGACGGAGGAACTGGTCGCCGAACTGCAAATCCGCCGCCCTGAGCTGGTGGAGAAGGGCGGCCAAGACCGCCACCTGGAAGCCCTGCACTATGCGACGATGGCGCGGCAGTTGCTCAACTATCATGCCGGGTTGGCCCAAGATTCGAGCGACCGGACCGCCCGGCTGCTCGGCATGCGCGACGCGATGATGGCGGATAACCTGGCGTATATTGTGTCCCGCGAACAGGGCCGTGGCAAGGTGCTCGCCTTGGCTCATAACAGCCACCTGAAGCGCGGCAAATCGCAATGGCAGCTAGGCCCTCATCTGCTCATCTGGTGGCCCGTGGGCGCGCAACTCGCGGCAATGCTCGGCCCGCGCTATGCCGTCATCGGCTCGGCGGTGGGCGTCTCGGAGGCCAACGGCATCGGTCAGCCCGAACCCGACACGCTGGAGGCGCGGCTAACCGCCCTGCCCGGCCCGGCGCGCCTGATCCCAACGTACAGCGGCCAGGGGCTGCCAGCCACAGAGATTGCAGCCCTGCCGACACGCTCCGGCAGCGTCAAGAACTCGACCTACTTCCCATTGACGCCCGCAAGCCTCACCGCTTTCGACTGGCTGGCCGTCCTGGATTCAACGAGCTATAGCCGCGGCCTATAGCCACGGCCTATAGCCGCAGCGGCCTTCCGCTGCCCTGACGCCCCGCCCAGCCAGAATGCACAAGGCCCGCGCTCCACTTGCGCGCGAACCTTGGCCCGTTTATAATCAGAGCAGAATACACTACAGCCACCGCAGCATTCTGACCCGCCATATCTCTACACAGCACCCCCTGCACTCCCCTGCGGTTGTCGCAGCATCAACCTGTCTCGATTGTCAAGCAAACGCCCGATGCGTGTTTCTGATAGGAGATCGCAAATGGCTACGATCAAGACAGACCAGATCACTCGCAGCCTGCTGGATGACCTTTTTGGGGCAAACGCCCACCGCCTGTCCGTTCGCCTGTGGGATGGAACCCGCTGGCCCGACGACACACCCCGCGCCGCGACCATCGTGCTCAACCATCCCGGAGCCTTGCGCGCCATGCTTCTGCCCGGCACAGAACTGGCCCTGGGAGAAGCCTACCTGCACAATGATTTTGACATCGAGGGAGACATTGAATCCGTCTTTGACATTGCCGAGTCCCTCCAGCAAAACGTGGCGAGCCTGAGAGCCAGGTTGCGGCTGATTCCCCGCCTCCTGCGCCTCCCCGCCGAACGCCGACAGCATAGCACCCAGCGTGGCCGCGCAGAGCTAGACGGCCAGACCCACGGAATAGAGCGCGATCGGCAGGCCATCCGGTATCACTATGATGTCTCGAACGACTTTTACCAGCTTTGGCTGGATAGCAGAATGGTCTATTCCTGCGCCTACTTTGGCTCGCCGGACGACGACCTGGATACAGCCCAAACCCGCAAGCTGGACTATATCTGCCACAAACTGCGGCTCCAGCCCGGTCAGCGACTGCTCGATATCGGCTGCGGCTGGGGCGGGCTGATCTTGTACGCCGCCCAGCACTATGGCGTGGACGCCACAGGCATTACCCTCAGTTCGCCCCAGGCCGAACTGGCAAATGAACGCATCGCCGCCGCCGGGTTGACGGAACGCTGCCGCGCACTTGTTCAAGACTACCGCGAGTTGAACACCTCCCAGCCCTATGACGCCCTGGTCAGCGTAGGCATGTTCGAACACGTGGGACAGGTCCTGCTCCCCGTCTACTTTCGCCAGGCATGGAGCCTGCTGCGCCCCGAAGGCGTGTTCCTCAACCACGGCATCGCCAACCGGACCATAGACGCCACTCGCCGGAAACTGGGGGCAGCCTCAAGCTTTTCGGATACCTATGTGTTTCCAGACGGCGAGTTGGTTCCCATCAGCACCACAGCGCAAGTAGCCGAGGCAGCCGGCTTTGAAGTGCGCGACGTGGAAAGCCTCCGCGAACACTATGCCATGACCCTGCGCCATTGGGTGCGACGGCTGGAGGCCCATCACGAGCAGGCGCTGCAATATGTGGACGAGCCTACCTACCGCGTATGGCGGCTGTTCATGTCCGGCTCGGCACAAGGGTTCACCGTCGGGCGGCTGAACGTCTACCAGACGCTCCTGGTCAAACCGGGGAATCGCGGCACAAGCGGCCAGCCGCTCACGCGCCACGTTTGGTACAACGACCGCGCCCAATAGCAGCGCAGACGCGCGCCAGTCTCAAGGCGTACCTGCCGAGGCAGCAAGACTTGATTTTTCGCGCCAATCCCATATAATGGTCTATGATCCTATAGACCAATGGCATGGGTCCAAACGAGCCGGAGGTGCTTCTATGCAGGCCTTTAGTCGTATTACGTTCGACCCAGATGTGATGGGAGGGCGCCCATGCGTCCGAGGACTACCCATCACAGTCAAACTCCTCCTCACGATGGTAGCCGATGGCATGAGCGTCCAAGAGATCACCGAACTGTACCCGTGCGTAGAGCCGCACGATATCGGCCAGGCGCTCCGATACGCTCAGTGGTTGACCGAGGAGAACGTCGGACACGTGGAACTGGCGCGAGCCTGATTCCCAGGAGAGGCAGGCATCTCTCCATTATCGTGCATCGCAATCATCCTTCCCTTCCCATTCATCTTTCTCGCTGACCAACGCTCCATTCCACTTGAGATGCCTCTCCACCCCGCTCCCTCAAGGAGTATCCATGCGAACACCCACACGGTACGGCCATGCCTGCTAAACACCTGAACTATGGCCCGCTGGCCTCTACCTATCACCAACGCTATGCCCATAGCCCGATTGCGGGCGTTGCCGCCGCGCTGCACGCGCTGGCCCAACAGCTTGCCCCTCAACGTATCCTGGAAGTTGGCTGCGGGACGGGCCGTTGGCTTGACGAACTGGCCGCCAACCATTCCATCACAGGGCTGGATCTATCCTGCGCCATGCTCCAACAAGCCCGCCTCCAAGGGCAGCAGCCCCCCGCGCTGGTTTGCGGCGCGGCTGAAAGCCTCCCCTTCCCGGACGCCACCTTTGACCTGGTATTCTGCGTAAACGCGCTGCATCACTTTCGCGTGCCGCAGGCATTCATCTCGGAAGCGTGGCGAACCGTGCAACCCGGCGGGGCGCTGGCCGTGGTCGGGCAGAACCCTCGCGGTATGCGCGACCGATGGTATGTCTATGACTATTTTGAGGGCACCTACCAGACCGACCTGCGCCGCTTCCCTTCCTGGGGGACCACCCTCGACTGGATGGTGGCTTGCGGGTTTGAGCGGATCACGCTGCAACCCGTGGAGCATATCATAGACGCCAAGCGTGGCCGCGAGGTACTCGATGACCCCTTTCTCCAAAAGCACGCCGTCTCGCAGCTCGCTCTCCTGTCGGACGAGGCATACGCCGCCGGTATACAGCGCATCCGAGCCGATCTCGCCCAGGCTGAGGCACGCGGCGAGACGCTGCACTTTGCCACAGACCTGCTGATCTCGCTGCTCGTGGGGCGCAAGCCTCCCCTTGAATGATAGGTCGGGCGAATGCCAGGATCGAGAGACCCCCTCATTCCCGGCTGTACTCAGCCGCCCGGCGCGTACGCCTCCCTCTCCCTCTGGATTCAGAGGCGGACAGGTAGCCTACTAATTGGACCGCCGGCTTCCAGCCGGCAGAATATAAAGCCGCCAAAGATGGCGGCGGTCCAATCCCCTTCCAGAGGGAGAATGCGGTAAGCCCGGCATATATGTCGCCCACGGCAGGTTCGCTATCCGCGCAGATTCCGCGTATACTGTGGGCCATCGTGCCTCCGCAAAATCGCGGGCACACAAGCGCCTGCACGCACCTTATCGCGGCGACGGACTACAAGAATGAATTGCCACTTGCAGGAAGGAACACATG
>JAAYXX010000409.1 GCA_012515695.1 Chloroflexota bacterium | reverse complement strand
GGCGTGGGTATGCCGCAGTTGACGGCGGTCATGGCCTGCGCGGAAGAGGCCCGCAAATACAACATTCCCATCATCGCCGATGGCGGCATTCGCTATTCGGGCGACATCGTCAAGGCGTTGGCGGCTGGCGCGAACTGTGTCATGCTCGGCAACCTGCTGGCGGGCATGGACGAAAGCCCCGGCGAAGTGGTGATTTATGAGGGGCGGCGATTCAAGGAATATCGCGGCATGGGTTCTATGGGCGCCATGCGCGGCTATGGCCGAGACCGCTACGCCACCGGCCAGGACGACGTGACGACGGAAAGCTCGGAACGATCCAGCGGCAAGCTCGTGCCAGAAGGCATCGAGGGACGCGTAGCCTACAAGGGGAGGCTGGGCGACGTCATCTTTCAGATGATGGGGGGCCTGCGCTCTGGCATGGGCTATGTGGGCGCGGCAAACCTCGCCGAACTGCGCGAGAAAGGACGGTTTGTGCGCATCAGCCCCGCCGGATTTGTGGAGAGCCATCCGCATAGCGTTATCATCACCAAAGAAGCACCGAACTATCAAGTACGGCCCTGAGCAATCAGGGCCGCACGCATCGAACAGGGAGTTCAACGTTGGACCAAACCTATCGTGTAGAGGTGATGGCCCTGCCGGGCGAAACCCGCAGCGACTATCTCCTGGAGGATATTGCCGCGCTGGGCATTCAGGGTGTCGAGCGCGTCGAGCGCGCAGACCTGTACTTTCTGCGTGGTCGCCTGTCCGCGTCTGACGTGGCCTTGCTGTGCGACGAGCTACTGGTAGACCCGGTCGTACAGCGCGCCCGGTGGGGATTGGCCGAGGAGCCTGTGCCGCCGGTGGCGGGGGCCGTGCGCGTGGAGGTGGGCCTGCTGCAAGGCGTTACCGACAGCGTGGCCCACAACCTGCTGGCGCGGGCCAAATTGTTGGGCGTGGAAGGCTTGCGGGCCGCCGGGTCGGCGACAAGCTACCTGCTCTTTGGCGACCTGACGGAAGCAGACGTGCGAACCATCGCCCAGCGACTGTTGTACAACGACGTGATCCAGTATTACCAGATCGGCCAGCTTGACTCGCACGTAGGCAAAGAGCCGCCTGCTACTGTGTTGCGGGCCGAACGCGTCCCCATCAGCGACCTGGACGAGCAAGCACTGCTGGCCCTTTCCCGTGATCGGCTGCTGTCGCTAGATCTGGCCGAGATGCGTGCCGTGCAACGATACTTTGCCCAGGAAGGGCGCGAGCCGACAGACGTAGAGCTGGAAAGCATCGCCCAAACCTGGTCGGAGCATTGCGGCCACAAGACCTTCAAGGGGCTGGTGGAATATCGCGAGACAACCGACGACGGCACGACGCAAGAACAGGTGGACAGCCTCATTCGCACCTACCTGCAAGCGGCCACCAACCAGATTGCCGCGCCGTGGGTGCGCTCGGCGTTCGTGGATAACGCCGGTATCCTGGACTTTACCAAGGACTATGAAGTGTCCTTCAAGGTAGAGACGCACAACCACCCGTCGGCGCTGGAACCCTTTGGCGGGGCCAACACCGGCGTGGGCGGCGTGGTGCGCGACATCATCGGCGTGTCGGCCCGGCCCATCGCCAACACCGACGTGCTCTGCTTTGGCCCGCTGGACAAGCAAATGGACGAACTGCCCGCCGGGGTGCTGCACCCCAAGCGGATTTACAGCGGGGTCGTGGCGGGCATCGAAGATTACGGCAACAAGATGGGCATCCCCACGGTGAACGGCGCGATCGTGTTCGAGGAGGGCTATACGGCCAACCCGCTGGTATACTGCGGCTGCCTGGGCATCGCGCCCATCAACGCCCACCCGCGTGGGGCCAACCCCGGCGACCTGATCGTCGTGCTGGGGGGGCGCACGGGCCGCGATGGCCTGCATGGCGCGACCTTTTCCTCCATCGAACTGACGGACGAGACGGGCAAGACCTCCGGCGGGGCTGTGCAGATCGGCAACCCTATCACCGAAAAGATGGTGCTGGACGCCATCATGGTGGCCCGCGATCAAGGGCTATACAGCGCCATCACCGACTGCGGGGCGGGCGGCCTTTCGTCGGCGGTGAGCGAGATGGGCGAGGATACGGGCCTGGTAGTGCAGCTTGAGCGCGTCCCGCTCAAGTATCACGGGCTACAGCCGTGGGAAATCTGGCTGTCAGAGGCTCAGGAGCGCATGGTGCTGGCCGTGCCGCCGGAGAACGAGGCCCGGCTGCGGCGCATCTGCGAGGGCTATTCTGTAGAGATGACCGTCATTGGCACATTCGCCGACGATGGGCGGCTACACCTACGCTATGAGGACCAGGTGGTGGCCGATATGTCTATGGAGTTCCTGCACAAAGGGATTCCCCGCCGTCTGCTCAAGGGGCACTGGCAACAGCCGCATTTCGACGAGCCAGAGCGCCCGTTGACGACGCAGGGCGCCGATCTGGCCCAGGCGTTGCTGCGTATCCTGGCGCACCCCAACGTCCGTAGCAAAGAGGACGTGGTGCGGCGCTACGACCACGAGGTGCAGGGGGGCACGCTGGTCAAGCCCTTTGTGGGCGCCCAAGACGACGGCCCTTCCGACGCTACGGTGCTGCGCCCGCTGGAAACGGCCAGCGAGTGGATCGGCCTGGCGGTGGGCTGCGGCTTTAACCCGGCCTACGGGGCCATTGACCCCCACGCGATGGCCGTGGCAGCTATTGACGAGGCCGTGCGTAACGTGGTGGCCGTGGGCGCCGACCCGGAGCGCATCGCCATTCTGGATAATTTCTGCTGGGGCAACCCGCTCTTGCCTGACCGGATGGGCAGCCTGGTGCGGGCCTGCAAGGGATGCTATGACGGGGCCATGCAATATGGCACGCCGTTCGTCTCTGGCAAGGACAGCCTGAACAACGAATATACCGATACCGTCACCGGGCAGCAGGTAGCCATTCCCGGCTCGCTGCTGATCTCGGCGCTGGGCATTGTGCCAGACGTGCGCCAGACCTGCACGATGGACCTGAAAGAGCCAGGGAACAAGCTCTACCTGGTGGGAGAAACCCGCAGAGAACTGGGCGGGTCCTACTACTATCGGCTGCATCAACTGGTGGGCCATTCCGTCCCGCGTCCGGCAGAAGCCGGGCCAGCCATCGCCCGCGCCCTGCATCGCGCAATTGCCGGGGGGCTGGTGCGCGCCTGCCACGACTGCTCCGAAGGGGGGCTGGCGGTGGCAGTGGCCGAAATGGCGCTGGCCGGTGAACTGGGCGCAGAGGTGGAACTATACGCCGTGCCCACAGCCGGCGACGCCGAACGGGCCGCCGACTGGCTGCTCTTTGCAGAATCCAACGCCCGCTATCTGGTAGAGGTCAAGCCTGAGCAGGCGCAAGCTCTGGAGGAAATGTTGGCCGACGTGCCACACGCCTGCATCGGGCAGGTGGTGCGCGACCAGGCGTTGACAGTGCGTGACCAGGGCACGCTGTTCTCCCTGCCCATCCAGGCCCTACGACATGCCTGGCGGGGACACCTGACCGCGGACGAGGAGGGAGGACGATGACCAAGCCGCGCATCCTGATTATGCACGCGCCGGGAACCAACCGCGACCGGGAGGCCGCATTGGCCTGCCAGTTGGCGGGCGGCGAACCCGAAATCGTACACATGAACCAGCTAATTGCCGCCGAGCGCGAGCTGGCGGCCTATCAAATGATCGTGATTCCCGGTGGGTTCTCCTATGGGGATGACCTGGGCGCGGGGCGGCTGTGGGCCAACGACCTGTACCACCGCTTTAGCGAGCAGCTCAAGGCGTTTATCCAGGTGGGCAAGCCGGTCATGGGCATCTGCAACGGCTTTCAGGTGTTGGTCAAGGGGGGCTATCTGCCGGGGCCGCCGCCTGAGCAGCAGGTAACGCTGACCTTTAACCATAGCGGCCATTTCGAGTGCCGCTGGGTGCGGCTGCGGGCCGTGGGCAATAGCAAGTGCCTGTTCACCCGCGACCTGGAAGAAGACATCCTCTGCCCGGTGGCCCACGGCGAGGGGCGGCTGGCTGTGCCCGACGACCAGACCCGCGCCAGCTTGTGGCAAGAGGGGCTGGTGGCGCTGACCTATGTTGCCCCGGCCAACCCGGCGGAACAGGGGAACACCTCGCGCGCCGTGGCCGTGCAGGAGCGGGCCGGGTATCCGGCCAACCCCAACGGCTCGGTGGATGATATTGCGGGCATTTGTAACGCGGCGGGCAATGTGTTCGGCCTGATGCCGCACCCGGAGGACCACGTGTTCCCCCAGCAGCACCCGCGCCAGAGTCGCGGCGAAGCGGGGGGCCTGGGGATTCACCTGTTCCGCAACGGCGTGCGCGCAGCGGGACAATTCGTATGATAAACGGTGTGGGAGCATGAGCGAATACACACACGAGACCTTTATATCGCCCTTTACCTGGCGATATGGCAGCGACGAGATGCGGCACATCTGGTCGGAAATCAACAAGCGGCGGCTGTGGCGGCGCATCTGGGTGGCGCTGGCCACCGTGCAGGCTCAGGCCGGGCTGGTGACGCCGGAGCAACTGGCCGACCTGCGCGCCCATCAGGATGAGGTGGATTGGGAACGCGCCCAAGAACTAGAGGCCGACCTGCGCCACGACCTGATGGCCGAAGTGCGAACCTTTGCCGAGCAAGCCCCTGTGGGCGGCGCGATCATCCACCTGGGAGCCACCAGCATGGACGTGGAGGATAACGCCGACGCGCTGCGGCTGCGCGAGGCGTTATGGCTGGTTCGCAACAGGCTGCGCGACCTGCTGGCGGCGCTGGCCGACCAGATTGACGCCGAGGCGGATACGGTGGCGATGGCCTACACCCACCTGCAACCCGCCGAGCCGACGACCATCGGCTATCGGTTGAGTCAATACGGCCAGGATTTGCTGGAAGACTGGGACACGCTAGAGTATGTGCTGTCTCGCGTGCGCGGCAAGGGGTTCAAGGGAGCCGTGGGCACATCCGCCTCCTATACCCACCTGCTGGAAGGCACGGGGATGACGCCCCAGGAGATGGAGCGGCGCGTGATGGAGTTGCTGGGCCTGCAAGCCTTCCCGGTAGCTACCCAGACCTATCCGCGCAAGATGGACTATCAGGTGTTGTGCGCGCTGGCGAATATCGCCCAGTCGGCCTACAAGTTTGCGCTAGACCTGCGCCTGCTGCAATCGCCGGTGTTCGGCGAACTGGCCGAGCCTTTCGGCAAACATCAGGTGGGGTCGTCGGCCATGCCGTTCAAGCGCAACCCCGTCGCCTCGGAGAGCTTCTGCTCGCTGGCGCGGTACGTGGCCGAAATGCCCCGCGTGGCCTGGGACAACGCGGCCTATTCCGCCCTGGAACGCACGCTAGACGACTCGGCCAACCGTCGGTCTGCCCTGCCGGAAGCGTTCCTGGGGGTGGACGAAATCCTGCTGCGCGTAACGCGCATCATCCGCGGGCTACGCATTGGCCGGGAGGGGATTCAGCGCAACCTGGCAACCTATGGTCCCTTTGCCGCCACCGATCCGCTCTTGATGGCGCTGGTCAAAGCGGGGGCCAGCCGACAGGAGATGCACGAGCAGATTCGAGAGTGCAGCATGACCGCATGGGCGGCGGTGCAGCAGGGAGCGGCCAACCCGCTGGCGGAACTGTTGGCCGCTGACAACGGGATTACCGCGTACCTGGACCCGGCCCAAGTGCGGGCCATTATCGCCGAGGGGGCCGACGTGGGCGACGCGCCCGCGCGCAGCCGCGCACTGGCCCGCCAGATTCGTGAGACTATTGCGTCCGCCGCAGATTGACGCTCGAGCTTGAGAAAGGAACACCGACATGGCTTTGGGAAATCTGAATCTGGGGTCGCAACTGGCAGAGGGCAAAACCAAGGTGATCTATGCCCACCCTGAGCGGCCAGACGTTGTCTACATGGTCCACAAGGACGGCCTGTCCGCCGGAGACGGTGCGCGGCGCAGCACCCTGCCCGGCAAAGGCGCGCTCTCCTGCCGCACCAACTCGAACGTCTTTTACCTGCTGGAAGACGAGGGCGTGGACACACATTATATCGGCATGGTGGCCGAGAACGTCAACATCGTCACGCGCTGCACGATGATTCCGCTCGAAGTGGTCATGCGGCGCATCGCGACCGGGTCGTACCTCCGGCGCAACCCGGACATCGCCGAGGGCACCCGCTTTGAGCCGGTCCTGGTCGAGTTCTTTTTAAAGGACGACGCCCGACATGACCCCCTGGTCACTGACGAGGAGATCGTGTCGATGAACGTTGCCACCCCCGAGGAAATCGATACAATGAGGGCCACGGGGCGGCGCGTGTTCGAGATTCTCGAGCGAGCCTGGGCCAGCGTGGACGTAACCCTGGTGGATTGCAAAATCGAATTCGGACGCACCGACGACGGTGATTTGCTGGTCGCCGACGTGATTGACAACGACTCGTGGCGCATCTGGCCCGGCGGCGACAAGGAGCGCATGTTGGACAAGCAGGTATATCGCAACATGCCCGAGGTGACCGACGAGCGCCTGGCCGCTCTGTTGCTCAAATATCAACAGGTGGCCGATCTGACTGACAAGTTTATCGAGGAAGACTAGTTCTCAAGGAGCGTGCCATCATTATGGCGGGACGCGTGATTATCCTGATGGGGTCCAAGAGCGATCTGGATCACGTAGACAAGATTATCAGCGAGCTTCAAACCTGGCAGGTGCCCTACGAGCAGCGCATCGCCTCCGCGCACAAGAGCGTGCGCCATCTGTTGGCGCTGCTGGATCAGTATAACGCCGCAGAGGAACCGCTGGTCTTTATCGCCGTGGCCGGGCGCTCGAACGCGCTGGCGGGGATGCTGGACGCCAACACGGCGTTTCCGGTCATCACCTGCCCGCCGACTTCTACAGCCTTTGCGGGGGCGGACATCTATTCCTCGCTGCGTATGCCCGGCGGAGTGGCCCCGATGGTCATTCTGGAACCGGCAAATGCGGCGCTGGCTGCCGCCAAAATTCTGGCCTTGACAGACCCTGCTTTGCGAGAGCGAATTATAACCTATCAGCGCGAAATGACCGACAGCATCGTCGCTGCCGATGCCAGCCTGGGATAAGGGAGATTTGTTGGCATGGCTCATCATACCTGTCAGAACACCTGTCAGATAGACCGACCTCAAGATCATTGCGGAGTTTTTGGCATCTATGCGCGTGATGCATCGGTAGCCCGGACGACCTTTTTCGCGCTGTTCGCCCTTCAGCATCGCGGGCAAGAGAGCGCGGGGATTGCGGTATGCGACGGCCAGCGCGCCATGATCCACAAGGACATGGGCCTGGTTTCGCAGGTATTCAACGAGCAAAACCTGGCTCCGTTGCAAGGGCACATCGCCATCGGCCACGTGCGCTATGCGACCTCTGATTCGTCGCGGCCAGTCAGTGCTGGCCCCTTCCTGCTAGAGTCGGTGTTGGGGCCGGTTGGTATCTCACATAACGGCAACCTGGTGAACACGGAGGAACTGCGCCAAGAGCTGTTCGAGCGCGGCGTGGGCCTCGCCTCCTGGTGCGACACCGAATTGATGGTGCAAATGCTGTCGGGCGCGCGCGGGCAAACCTGGGTCGAGCGCATTCGCCACCTGATGAGCAAGGCACTGGGCGCGTATTCGCTGACCATCCTGACCCGCGACGCCCTGTATGCTGTGCGCGACCCCTGGGGCTTTCGCCCGCTAACGTTGGGCCGCGTGAACGGCGGGTGGGCAATCGCCTCCGAAACCTGCGCCTTGCAGACCATCGGCGCAACCGAGATTCAAGAGATCCCGGCGGGCAAGATCGTGATGGTCAACGATGAGGGGGCGCAAATCCTGGAAGGCGCGCCGATGGCCCGGCCCAATCTGTGCATCTTTGAGTATATCTACTTTGCGCGCCCCGATAGCGTCATGGACGGACAACTGATTCACGAGGTGCGCCAGGAATTGGGCCGCCAGTTGGCGCGAGAGCACCCCGTAGAGGCCGATCTGGTGATGGGCGTGCCAGATTCAGCCACGGCGGCGGCCATTGGCTATGCAAAGGAATCGGGTATCCCTTATGGGGAAGGGTTGATCAAGAATCGCTACATCGGGCGCACGTTCATCCAGCCCGATGATCGCCTGCGTAAAGCCGGGGTCGCGTTAAAGTTCAACCCTCTATCGCAAGTGCTGGAAGACAAGCGGATCGTCGTGGTGGACGATTCCATCGTGCGCGGCAATACCAGCCGCCCCATCGTGGACCTGTTGC
>JAAYXX010000408.1 GCA_012515695.1 Chloroflexota bacterium | reverse complement strand
GACCACATTTGTCGTGGTCGGTCTTTTGTGTTATAATCTCTCCAGTCATTGGGGCGTCGCCAAGCGGTAAGGCAGCGGCCTTTGGAGCCGCCATTCGGAGGTTCGAATCCTTCCGCCCCAGCCTTTTATCCTCATTACAGCTATACGGGCCAAGTCGCGTGTCTCCGTCGTTCTTGCGATGTAGAGAGAGACGGACTTGGTCATTTTGTTTTCGGAGGGATAATGACGGGATTCGCAGCGGTAATCCTCGCCGCCGGGCAGGGGACACGTATGAAATCCTCTTTCCCCAAGGTGCTTCATCCGGTGGCTGGTCTCCCCATGATCTTGTGGTCGGTGCAAAACGCCAGAACCCTCGGCGCAGACTCGATTGCGCTGGTGATAGGCGTGGGCGCAGAAGCAGTCCAGCAGACAGTGGGCGATCAGGTATTGTATACTGTTCAGCAAGAGCAGCTAGGCACGGGGCACGCCACATTGCAGGCCCGCGAGCTGCTGCAAGGCCGGGCGGATTCGGTGTTGGTGTTGTATGGCGATATGCCCACCTTGCGCCTGGAAACGTTGCAGCGTCTCGTACAGTTGCATCACGAGCGCCGCCCTGCCGTCACGCTACTGAGCGTGCTGTCTGATGATTCGATGGGGTTTGGGCGTGTGGTCCGTGACCCCGACGGAGCGGTGACGGCGATTGTTGAAGAGGCGGTGGCTACTCCCGAAATCCTCGCTCTGAAAGAGCTGAACTGCGGCGTGTATTGCTTTGACGCCGATTGGCTGTGGCGGCGGCTCCCTGATGTGCCCATGACCCAACCCAAGGGCGAATACTATCTCACGGATATGGTCGGGCTGGCTGTGCAGGATGGGCTGCCCGTCGAAGTGGTAACGATCACCGATGTGACCGAGGTGCAGGGGATCAACAACCGCGTGCATCTGGCGCGGGCCGAGCGGATTATGCGCGAGCGCATCGCCGAGAGCCTCATGCTGGACGGCGTGACGCTGATCGACCCGGCCACGACGTACATTGAAGCCACGGTGCGCGTGGGGCGCGACACGGTGATCTATCCCAATACTGTGCTGCGCGGGCAAACGGTGGTCGGCGAGGCGTGCGAACTGGGACCTAATTCGGTGATCCAGGATACCACCATCGGCGACAATTGCCGGGTGTTCGCTTCCGTGTTGGAAGAGGCGACGCTGGAGAACCACGTGAACATTGGGCCGTTTGGGCATCTGCGCCCGGGGGCGCACCTGGGCGAAGGGGTCCATATGGGCAACTTTGGCGAGGTCAAGAACGCATATCTGGCCCCCGGAACCAAGATGGGCCATTTCAGCTATATTGGCGACGCGCGGGTCGGCGCGGACGCGAATATCGCGGCGGGGACGGTGACGTGCAACTTTGATGGCGTGCGTAAACATCGTACAGTGATCGGCGAGGGGGCGTTCATCGGCAGCGGGACGATGCTGGTCGCGCCGGTGACGGTGGGCAAACGCGCCAAGATCGGCGCGGGGTCTGTTGTGACGCGCGATGTGCCCGATGCTACCCTGGCGTATGGAGTGCCCGCTCGCTCGCAGCGCAAACTAGAAGATGAGGAAGAGTCCGGTGGCTAACCCTCAGGTTGTGACAGTGGAGAGCCTGCCCCAGGAATGGCGCGAACTGCTGGATGCAGCGACCAGGGCGCGTGAGAAGGCGTATGCGCCCTATTCCCGCTTTCCCGTGGGTGCGGCGGTGCGTGCGGCCAGTGGCCGGGTATTTGCAGGCTCTAACATAGAAAACGCCGCCTTTGGACTGACGGTGTGCGCCGAGCGGGTGGCTATCTGGAAGGCTATCTCGGAAGGGGAACGCAGGCTGGCGGCGCTGGCCGTGGTTACCGACACGGGCACGATGCCCTGCGGGTCTTGCTTGCAGGTGATGACCGAGTTTGCCACAGAAGATATGCCCATCCTGATTGCAGATCCACAGGGGCGGGCATGGCTGACCACGCTGCGCGAGATATTGCCGTATCCCTTTCCGCATACCAGCATTCAGAAGTAGCGCCGAGCAGGAGCATCAGCCCCAATGCAGGCGGATACCGGCGAAAGGTTGCGGCCTTTCGCGTTTTTATGTCTTTGGCTCGCGGACCGATTGGCATATACTTAACCGATGGTCAGCGTTAGCCAGTAGCCACGCTTTCCATCGGCTTGTAGCCGCGTGCGTTATGCGAACTGGCATCAAGCCTTTACCACAGGGATAGGGAGGCACAAAGCGATGACAAACCAGGATCGGGCGACCTGGAACGCTCAAATGAAGCAGCGCGCCGCCGAGACGCTGCGAGCAGCGCGCGCACATCCGGCCCGGCCCGCAGCCGTGCAGTTGGGCGCGCAAGAACTGGCGGCCATGATTGACCATACAATCCTCAAGGCGGACGCGACGTCTGCGGCGGTGCGGCAGGTCTGCGCCGAGGCCAAGGAATTTGGGTTTGCCTCTGTCTGCGTGAACTCGGCCAACGTGGCGCTGTGCGTGGAGGCGCTGCGCGGAAGCAACGTCCCCGTTTGTTCCGTGGTGGGCTTTCCGCTGGGGGCCAGCCTGACGGCGGTCAAGGCGTTCGAGGCCCGGCAAGCCATTGAGGCTGGAGCTACCGAGATTGATATGGTAATCAATATCGGTGCGCTCAAGGATGGCGATTATGCCCTGGTGAAGGAAGATATTGCTGGTGTGGTAGACGCCTGCCACCAGCAGGGCGCAATCTGCAAGGTGATTATCGAGACGGCTTATTTGACGGACGAGGAAAAAGTGGCGGCCTGCCTGCTGATCGTCGAGGCGGGCGCTGATTATTGCAAGACCTCCACCGGCCTGGCTTCGGCGGGGGCCACGATAGAAGACGTGGCGCTGATGCGGGCGGTGGTTGGGCCAGATACCGGCGTCAAGGCGGCGGGCGGCATTCGCAGCTATGACGACGCCGTGGCGATGGTGGCCGCCGGGGCGAGCCGCATCGGGGCCAGCGCGAGCGTCAAGATCGTGCAGGGCGCGCCTGCCGATCAGGGGGAAAGGTAACGGGCGATGACACAGCAACTAGACCGCGTGCGCGAGCAAGCCTTGCGCCAAGAGATCGTGCAGGTTTGCCGCATGATGCACGAGAAGAACTTGATCGCTGCGACAGATGGGAATGTGTCTGCCCGGTGGACCGATGAATACCTGATTACCACGCCCGCTGGCGTCGTCAAGGGGCTGGTCGAGCCGGACGACCTGGTGGTCACGGACAACTATGGGCAGGTAGCCCCGGAGGAGGTCGCGCCGCACAACGGCTATCGCCCTTCCGCCGAGTTGCGGCTGCACCTGGAGGCATACCGCCAGCGCCCCGACATTCGCGCCGTCGTGCATGCTCACCCGCCCATTACCACCGCGTTAACGGTGGCCGGGGTTTCGCTGGCGCCTTGCGTGCTGCCAGAGACCCTGGTGACGATAGGCACGATTGTGACCACCGAGTATGCTACTCCCACGTCGGCCCAAGGGCCGGTAGTGATTCGAGAGTTGATCCGCGACCACGACGCGCTGGTGTTGGACCGACACGGCGCGGTGACGGTGGGGCGCTCGCCGATGGACGCCTATAGCAAAATGGAAAAGGTCGAAAATACGGCGCTGGTGTTGACGACAGCCCACAGCCTGGGCCATGTCAAGACGCTCCCGCCGGAGGAAGTGCGGCGGCTAAGCGTGATGCGGGCGCGGCTGCTGGGGCGGCCATTCCCCGGCCCCGATTGCGCCCGATGCGGCGCGTGCAAGGGGCTGGCCGAGCCGGTGAGCGCGGATATCGAGATAGGGGATTAGGGACATCGTAGTAAAACCTTCTGCCGGTTTTCTAGCAGGGATATAACGTGCGTCAGGAAAGAGTCTACCGAACCGAAGCGATTGTGTTGCGCGAGATGGATTATGGCGAAGCAGACCGTATCCTGACGCTGTTGACGCCCAAGGGCAAGCTGTCGGCGATAGCCAAGGGGGTGCGGCGGCCCACGAGCCGCAAGGTCGGCCATTTGGGGCTGTTCATGCGCGTCCAGCTTTTGCTGGCGCGAGGGCGCAACCTGGATATTATCACCCAGGCAGAGAGCGTGGAGGCGTTCGAGGGGATTCGCGGCGACCTGCTGCGATTTACCTATGCTTGCTATGTAGAAGAGCTGGTCGAGCGCTTTGCCCAGGAAGAGGACGAGGACACCAGCCAGTTATATGACCTGATGATTACGACGTTGCGCTGGCTGGCCGAAGAGCGGGATTTGCAGCTTGGCATTCGCCACTTTGAGCTACGTCTCCTGACCTACGTGGGATATCAACCGCAGTTCTTCTCCTGTCTACATTGCCGGAAAAGCATTCAGCCAGTGCCCAATTATTTCAGCGCGGCGGAGGGCGGGCTGCTGTGCGAAGCGTGCAAGGGGCACGATGCCAGCGCCCAGGCCGTGTCGGTGAACGCGCAAAAGGTGTTGCGCTACTTGCAGACCCACAGTCTGGCCGACGTGCGCGCCTTGCGCGTTGGCCCGGCCACCCACGCCGAGGTCGAGGCGCTACTGTACGCCTATCTGGAGTATATTTTGGAGCGCGAACTGAAATCGGTTATCTTTTTGGAGCGATTGCGCCACGAACTGCGCGCAGCGGCGGCGAACACAACGCCGACGCAACCAGCGGACGGGGCGACAGACACCGACACGCTCGGTGTAGATCACGCCTAGGTTTCTTGTTTCTTTCGTAGGGGGTGTTATGGATTTTCAACAAGTTATCATGCGCTTGAACGAGTTCTGGGTAGATCATGGCTGCATCCTGTGGCAGCCCTACAACGTGCAGGTGGGCGCGGGCACGATGAACCCGGCCACTGTGCTGCGCGTGCTGGGGCCGGAACCCTGGAACGTGGCCTATACCGAGCCGTCCGTGCGGCCAGACGACGGACGCTATGGGGAGAACCCCAACCGCTGGGGCCAGTATTACCAGTACCAGGTGATCCTCAAGCCGGACCCCGGCAACCCCCAGGAGCTATACCTGGACAGCCTGCGCGCGCTGGGCATTGATACCAAGGCGCTTGACGTGCGTTTTGTCGAGGATAACTGGAAGCAACCGGCTCTGGGGGCCTGGGGGCTGGGCTGGGAAGTGTGGCTGAACGGCCAGGAAATCAGCCAGTATACATATTTCCAGCAAGCCGGGGGGCAGAACCTGGACCCGGTCTCGGTAGAGATCACCTATGGCCTGGAACGCATCGTGATGGTGTTGCAGGGCGTGCGCGGTTTTCCCGATATTCAATGGCGGGACAAGCTGACCTACGGGGATGTGCTTCTGCAAGGCGAGATCGAGAACTGCACCTACAACTTTGAGGTGGCGGATGTCGAGCGCCTGCGGCAGATGTATGACCTGAACGAGGCCGAATGCCTCAACGCCCTGGAGCGCGGGCTGGTGTTGCCTGCCCACGATTATGTGCTCAAGTGCTCGCACATTTTCAACGTGCTCGACGCGCGGGGCGCTATTGGCGTAACCGAGCGTGCCCACTATTTCGTGCGTATGCGCGACCTGTTCCGCCGGGTGGCCGCCCTGTATTCGCGACAGCGTGAGGAGTTGGGCTACCCGTTCCTGCAAAAGGTTCCCGTGCCCGCGCCCGACGTGCGGCCATTGGCCGAACCCCGGCAGCCGACTGGCGAGGGACCTTTTGACCTGCTCCTGGAGATCGGTTGCGAGGAATTGCCAGTAGCCGACCTGGACAATGGCATCGCGCAACTGCGCTCGGCTTTGGCCGAAGCGATAGAGGGGGCGCGTCTGCGCTATGAGGAACTCGACGTATGGGGCACGCCGCGCCGGTTGGTGGCCTCGTTGCGCGGGCTGGATGCGCGCCAGCGCGATGAAGAGCGCATCATCAAAGGCCCGCCCGCCAGGGTGGCCTTTGACGCCGATGGTCAGCCGACCAAGGCGGCCCAGGGGTTTGCCCGCAGCCAGGGCATTGACGTGACGGCCCTGCAAGCCCGCACTATCGAGGGCAAAGAGTACGCTGTCGCTACGATCCTGGATCAGGGGCGTGATGCCAGCGTCGTGCTGGCCGAGTTGCTGCCTCAGGTGATCGCTTCCATCTCCTTTGGGGAGACCATGCGCTGGAACGCCAGCGGCGTCGCGTTCTCGCGGCCTTTGCGCTGGTATGTGGCCCTGCTGGATGATGTGGTCGTGCCGTTTGAATACGCTGGCATTCGCAGCGGGCGGACGTCGTGGGGCATTCGCTCCCTGAACTCGCCCGAACTGGAAATCCCCAGCGCCGCCGCCTACCTGGATGTTGTGGCGAACGGCGGCATTATGCTGGATGTGCAAAAGCGCGAGCAGAGCATTCTGGCCCAGGCCACCGAGCTGGCTGCCGAGGTGGGCGGGGTTGTGCCGCAAGACGCTGATTTGCTGCGTGAGGTGGCAAACCTGGTTGAATATCCTCTGGCGATTCGAGGCAAGTTCGCTCAGGAATATCTGCGCTTGCCCGACGAGGTGTTGCTGGCTGTCATGCGTAAGCATCAGCGATACTTGCCGGTGATGAAGGAAGGCAAGCTGTTGCCCTACTTTATCGCCATCGCCAACGGCGGCAGCCTGGACCAGGACCAGGTGCGCTTTGGCAACGAAGAAGTGCTGCGCGCGCGCTATGCAGACGCCGCCTACTTCTATGACGCGGACCAGCGCAAGCCGCTGGAAGCGTTCACGCCGCAATTGGCGACGCTGACCTTCCAGGAGCAGTTGGGGTCTATGTTGGAAAAGGTGCAAAGACTGACGCGCCTCGTTCCGGAACTGGCCGATACGCTTGGCCTGACCCCGCCAGAGACGCAGACTGCTTTGCGCGCCGCCGAGCTATCCAAGAGCGACCTGGCGACGCAGTTGGTCGTCGAGATCACTTCGTTGCAGGGTATCATGGGGCGGTATTACGCCGAGATGTCCGGCGAATCGCCAGAAGTGGCCCAGGCCATCCAGGAACACTACTATCCGCGCTTTATGGGAGACCGCCTGCCGGAGAGCATCGCGGGCGTTGTGGTGGGTCTGGCGGACCGGCTGGACACGCTGGTGGGCCTGTTTGCCGTGGGCATTCGCCCCACGGGCGCGGCGGACCCCTGGGGCCTGCGACGGGCGGCGCTGGGGCTGGTGCAGTTGTTGGTGAGCAAGCAACTCTCGCTGGCCCTGCCGGAAGCCCTGTCGCTGGCGGCGGCCCAGATGCCCGTGCCAGTCAGCGAGGATACCTTGCGGGAGGTCCTGGACTTTGTGGACCGCCGCTATCGGGGCTTTTTGATTGATAGCGGGTTCCGCTATGACATGGTGGACGCAGTGCTGGCCGAGCGGGGATATGACCCTTACCTGGCCTATCGCACGCTGGAGGAGTTTGCGCCGTGGGTCGAGCGGGATGACTGGGAGAGACTGCTAGACGCCTATGCTCGCTGCGTGCGTATCACCCGCGATCAGCCCGCAACCTATCCCGTCGAGCGGGAGCGGCTCGTCGAACCGGCTGCTGTGGCGCTGTACGATGCCTACCGCCGGGCGCAAGTCCAGGTGCACCAATCAAACACCATTGACGCCCTGCTCGGCGCGTTGGTTGAACTCCAGCCCTACATTGCCAAGTTTTTCGACGAGGTGCTGGTGATGGCCAAAGAGCCAGAGCTGCGGGAGAATCGGCTGGGGCTGTTGCAGGCGATCAGCGCGTTGACCGAAGGGATTGTAGACCTGACGCAGATGGAAGGGTTCTAGGCGTATCGTCAGGAGGCTGGGGAGCCACTCGCGAGGGTGACTCCCCAGTGAGGGTATCTGGCCCGCGTCACTCGATCACAGCGCCGAACGGGACGAGGGCCAACTTGAGCATTTTCATGTGCTGCCTGGCAAACGGCAGGCCGATGATGGTGATGCCCATGAGAAAGGCGAATACGAGGTGCACGATAGCCACCTCGACGCCGCCGCAGACCCACCATAGCACGTTCATCAGGATGGATATCAGCCCACTGGCAGAGCCTTCGGTGTTGACATCTCGGCCAAAAGGAGCTAGACTCAACCCGGCGAGCTTGAGCAGTTGCACGCCAAAGGGAATGCCAACGATGGTCAGACAGAGCGCCAGCCCGCCAATCAGGTAAAATGCAGAGATAAAGATACCACCACCCAGGAAAATCCACAGTAGATTGCCCAAGAGACTCATTTGTCACTCCTCTGTATTGCGGTGTTGCGCGGCTCTAGCTGTTCACATCGCTCAGGCGGTGTGCTGTCGTAGGAGTCTGGCGCACTCACTCTGTTGGAATACTCATCATCTTTACGCAGGATGTGGCCTGGAGGTTGCGTTGAGGCGGCCCCCGGCGCAAAGTATATCGCATCGTTTTCCGTGACCCGGAAACGCGACATGGCACCCCTTGTTATAGGGTTGCTGGCGTATTCTGGCGTAATTGTTTTTTGATTGTCCATAGGTCAACTTGCCAAAAGGGCTGCTGGCCTTATAATGACATATTAGCCAATACTGAGACAAACTGGAGGTTCATTCAATGGCTGAAAAATGGGTATACCTGTTTTCCGAGGGAAACAGGGACATGCGTAATCTGCTGGGTGGCAAGGGCGCGGGCCTGGCAGAGATGACCAATGCGGGACTTCCGGTTCCCCCAGGCTTTACGGTTACTACGGAAGCTTGTCTGGCGTATTTCGCTTCAGGCAACAAGTTCCCTGAAGGCATGTGGGAGCAGGTCCAAAAGTCGATGAAGGCGGTCGAGGAGCAGACGGGCAAGAAATTCGGCGACCCCAAGAATCCGCTGCTCGTCTCGGTGCGCTCTGGTGCGCGGGCCTCTATGCCCGGCATGATGGACACCGTCTTGAACGTCGGCCTGAACGAAGAGACGCTCAAGGGGCTGGCCGCGCTCTCTAACAATGAGCGGTTCGCCTATGATTCGTATCGGCGACTGATTGCCCTGTACGGGCGTATCGTCAAGCACATCGACGGCGCGCCGTTCGATGAGGTGCTCAACAAGTACAAGGCCCAGACCGAGGGCGGCCGTGATACTGACCTGACCGTAGATATGCTCAAGGACATCGTGCAGGAATACAAGGCCATCTACAAGCAGCAGCTTGGCGTTGACTTTCCTGAGGATGTGTGGGATCAGCTTGGACAGGCGATTGAAGCTGTGTTCGCGTCGTGGTTTGGCGAGCGCGCTGTGATCTATCGGCGTATCAACAAGCTCCCTGACGACTGGGGCACCGGCGTCAACGTTCAGACGATGGTCTTTGGCAACATGGGCGACGATTCGGGGACTGGCGTGGCTTTTACCCGCAACCCGAACACTGGCGAGAACAAGCTGTACGGCGAATACCTTCAGAACGCTCAGGGTGAGGACGTGGTGGCTGGTATCCGCACGCCGGTCAAGATTGCCGAGCTGCAGCAGGCCAACCCCGCCATCTACAATCAGTTCCTCGATTTGGCCGAGATGCTCGAAAAGCATTATCGCGATATGCAGGACCTCGAGTTCACCGTTGAGCGCGGCAAGCTCTATATGTTGCAGACTCGCAACGGCAAGCGCACGGCTCGCGCAGCCATCAAGATCGCCGTAGATATGGTGAACGAGGGCCTGATTACCCGTGAAGAGGCTGTGGACCGCATCGAACCTGCGCAAGTGGACGCGATGCTGCACCCCAGCTTTGATCCGGAAGCCAAGCAGGCGGCTGCCGAGCGTGGCGACCTGATCGCCAAGGGGCTGAACGCCTCCCCCGGCGCGGCCACCGGCATGGCTGTGCTGGACGCCAAGCGCGCCGAAGCCGCTGCCAAAGCGGGCAATGCAGTAATCCTGGTGCGCCCGGAAACCTCCCCGGATGACGTGGGCGGTATGTTGAGTTCCAAGGGTGTGTTGACCCAGCACGGCGGCGCGACGTCGCACGCGGCAGTGGTGGCCCGTGGTAGCAACCTGCCTTGTGTGGCCGGTTGTGAAGAGCTGGACGTGGACCCCGAAGCGCGCCAGATCTCTGTGAACGGCCTGGTCATCAACGAAGGCGATGTAATCTCGATTGATGGCACCACCGGCGAGGTCTTTGTGGGGGCCATCCCCACGATAGACGTGGATTTTGCCAGAGAGCAAGACCTGGCGACCCTCCTGAGTTGGGCCGACGAAATCCGTCGTCTGGGCGTGTACACCAACGCGGATTACCCGCGAGATGCCCGGCGCGCGCGGGCGTTTGGCGCGGAGGGTATTGGTCTGTGCCGCACGGAGCACATGTTCTTTGAGCCAGAGCGGCGGCCTTTTGTGGTAAGCATGATCATGTCCAAGACCGACGAGGAACGCCAAAAGTACCTCGACAAGCTGCTGCCGTTCCAGCGCGAGGACTTTGAGGGAATTTTCGAGGCGATGGATGGGCTGCCTGTCATCATCCGCCTGCTCGACCCGCCCATGCACGAGTTCCTGCCTTCCCGCGAGAGCCTGATTGAAGAGGTTACCCGGCTGCGCTGCACCGGTGAGAACCCCGAAGAGCTGGCCGAAAAGGAAAAGATGCTCGCGGTGGTCGAGGACATGGCGGAGGTCAACCCCATGATGGGCCTGCGCGGTTGCCGTGTGGGGCTGCTGCATCCCGGCCTGACCGAAATGCAGACGCGAGCCATCTTCCAGGCTGGTTGCCGCCAGACCAAGAAGGGGATTGACGTCCATGTGGAGATCATGATCCCGCTGGTGAGCCACTTTAACGAGCTGCGTATCCAGCGCGAGACGTTGGAGCAGGTCGCCAAGCAGGTCATGCAGGAAGAGGGCGTCGAGATCGACTATATGTTCGGGACGATGATCGAGACCCCGCGCGGCGCGTTGACGGCGCAAGAGCTGGCCAAGTATGCCCAGTTCTTCTCCTTTGGGACCAACGACCTGACCCAGATGACCTTTGGCTTCTCTCGTGATGACGCCGAAGGCAAGTTCCTGCTCAAGTACGTGGAGGACAAGATTCTCCCCTCCAACCCGTTCCAGTCGCTGGATCAGACCGGCGTGGGGCAGTTGGTGGCCTGGGCTGTGGAAAATGGTCGCAAGACGCGGCCCGATATCGAGTTGGGTATCTGCGGCGAGCACGGCGGCGATCCCGATTCCATCGATTTCTTCCATCGCGTCGGTCTCAAGTACGTGAGCTGCTCTCCGTACCGCGTGCCCGTTGCGCGCCTGGCGGCAGCCCACGCGGCGATCCGCAACAAGTAAATCTCGTGTATCTCCTGACCGGTGCGCCGGTTGGGAATCCCCATCAGGCCCCACGCGGGCCTGATGGGGTTGTCCGCTCAGACAACACACTGTCTGGGGCGATGACCTCTCCAGAGCCGTGACCATCCAAAGGGCCATTGCACAGGTTTCGGCTCTACCTCTAGTTTCCTTCCAATGTCTTGACGATGGGGTATCATCTCTATTGCTATGTAGCCGGGGAGGGTCGCTTTGCACCACTTGCGTCAGCGTCGAGGATTGCTCTTGGTAGCGACCGTTGTTCTTCTCGCGACGGGTGTAGGAGCATTGGCGAGCGGGCAGGCCGCGTCGTTATCGCTGCAACTGGCCGCCAGCGCCAACCCTACCACAGTTCAGGCGGGGGGCCAGGTCGAATACACCATCACCATACGCAACACCGCCCCAACCGCCGCGACAGGGGTGGGTATTGCGGACATCTTGCCCGCGGGTTTCAGCTATATCCCCAACTCGACCAGGATTACGCGCAATGATGTGCTGATCTCCACCCAGAACCCTGCCATAGACGGTCTCAAGCTGACATGGGCGGGCCTGAACGTGCCAGCCGCGCGCACAGACGGTCATTACGGGATGCACACCTTTGTGCAAGACAAGTGTGAAGGCTCCTATATCCGCGACCAGTTGGACCGCGTGCGTGAGTTGATGGGGCCGGGCGCGTTCGTCAAGCAGTTGTTCTATCACATCACCGAGCAAACGCCGGGGCCACAGCCCTGCTGGGTAGAGTTTGTCAATGCCGCTTATGATCGGGGCCTGATTCCCGTTGTGCGATTGCAGGGGAATTATGGCGGGCCGAACTGGATCAAGCCCTCGCCGTCTGCCCCCGGCGACTATACGGCCATTGCCCAGGCGTATGCGCGGGTGGTGGCGGGGCTGCCGCGCCGCGACGGCAAGCCGCTGTACGTCGAAATTTGGAACGAGCCGAACCTGCATATCGAATGGGGCGGGGCGGCCAACCCGGTGGAATATGCCCATTTCCTGGTGGACGTGGCCGCCGCCTTGCGGGCGCTGGGCGACTCGCGCATTGTCATTCTGAACGGGGGCCTGTCGCCCGGCGGCGATTACAACAACCTGGACTTTATCGACGCGATGGCGACGGTTCCGGGGGCCATGCAGGCTTTTGACGTGTGGGCGGCTCATCCCTATCCGGGAAACCGCCCGCCGGAACACAACCTCCATGATAACCCGGCGCTCGGCTACCCCATCCTGGCTATTGATAGCTATTTGCTGGAACTAGAGCGGCTGGCTCGCAATGGGCGCACGGATGTGGGGGTGCTGTTGACCGAAACGGGTTATGCGCTGGGGCAGAACAATTTCGCCGAGTACCCCATCATTGACGAGCACAACCGGGCCGACTATATCTCGCGGGCGCTGCGCGACTATTGGGGCCAGTGGCCGGAGGTGGTGGGGGTTTGCCCATACGAGTTGGTGGACCCCCACGGCAACTGGGCGGTGTGGGATTGGATGTATCCCGATGGCCGCCATCATCAGCAGTATGACGTAGTGGCGGGGATGAGCAAAGCGCCGACGGTGGCCGCTGGCGAGTTGGTGGTGCGCTTTAAAGCGCGCGTAGCTGATGCGCCTAGCGCGTATGCCAGCCGTGTGACGGTGACGTCGAGCAATCTGGGGTCCGTCAGCCTGGACAACGCGGCGGTTGTGCAGGTGATCCCGCCCCCGCCGACGCCCACGCCAACGCCCACACGCACGCCCACCAATACCCCCTCGCCTACGCCGGTGCCCGTGTGCTATCCCAGCGCGCTCAGAAATGGCGGGTTCGAGCAGGACGAGGCGTGGGAGATGCCGTCCCATAATGCCGGGTATAGCACTGCGATGGCCCGCTCAGGGAACCGCTCTATGCGAGTGGGGATTGTGGATGGCCCGCCGATCAGGAGCTATTCCTCGGTGTGGCAGCCTTTTGACGTGCCCGCGACTGCCCAATCGGTGCGGGTGAGCTTTTGGTATTACCCCATCTCGCAGGATGTGAACCACGGCAGACAGTATGTGCTGTTGCTGAACGAGGACAAGCAAATCCTGTGGACGGTCCTGTGGATGACGTCCAACGAGGCGCAGTGGAAGCATTACGAGTATATTCTCCCGATCCCGGCCGGGCAGCCGGTCTGGCTCCAGTTCGGCGCCTACAATGATGGCGAGGGGGGCGTTACGGCCATGTACGTGGATGACGTGCGCGTGGATGTGTGCGGGGCGGATGGGTTCATCACACCGACGCCCAGCCTGACGCCATCGGCGACGCCCACGCTCAGGCCGAGCAAGACGCCTCTGCCAGTGGTGCCCACCGCTACCCCACGACCGCCGATTGCCCTGCCGTTGCTCTGGAACCGGGCCAGCATAGGGCAGATTGGCGCGCTTCAGGCAGCGCCACAAACGACGGCGACGCCAGAAAACGCCGTCGAGTGGGCGTTCCCTCAACGGCCAGCCGGGTTGACGGCGATGCCCTTGCCTGGGTTGACCAGGGGGGCGGCTGCTGCGGAGGCTGGCGCGATGGATGTGCGCCCGCTGGCGATGGATGTCACGCGGCAGCGCCTGTTGGTGGCCTCGGAGGACCGCCTGCTGGCCGTGGACGCCCTCACCGGGCGGCAGTTGTTCGCGGCCCGGCTCCCCGGCTCGGCGGAAGCGGCAGTGGTGGCCCCGGATTCTGGGCGGGCGTTTGTGGCTGTGGCCGAACGCGGGGAGGTCTATGCGCTGGACACGCTGGGCAACGCGCAGCGCGTAGCGGAGGGGCTGGGGCGGCCCACCGACCTGGCGTATGGCGACGGCAGGGTGTATGTGGCCGATAGCGCCGGGGAGCGCGTGATTGTACTGGACGGCGAGTCTTGTGCTATAATAGTTACATCAACGCTATCCGCCGCGCCTTATGGCCTGGCCTATGATCCCGTGGAGCGCCGCCTGTATGTGGGGCAGATGGGTCGCGCTCAAATCCTTGCCCTGGAGGCCGAGACTCTCGCCTTGCAGGGGCAAGTGGATCTATCTGGCCTGGGCTTCCCTCTGGATCTCGCTCTTGATGCGCCTGCCAACCTGCTCTATGTTGCTTATGCACTATCTCCCAAGTATGGGGCACTCTCCGTCATTGACACAACCGACCTATCGCTGGTGGATACCGTGTCGGGCAACCGGCAGCAGCCGCTATACGGTGTGGATAGCGTGCAGGTAGACAGCCAACGGGGCGCGGTCCTGGTGGGGCAATACGCCGGTCTGCTCGTGTTCGATTGCGACTTGAGCTTGCGCGAGCAGTTGGCGGTGGCCCGCTCCCAGGCCCCTGGCAGCCTGGCGCTCGACCCGCTGGAGGGGACGCTGTATATAGGCGGCGTGCGGGGCCAGTTGTGGAGTTGGCGGGATGCTTCGGAAAGGATCAAGACACCATGAGCGTCGTCGATGAGATCAAACAACGCCTGGATATCGTCGATCTCATTGGTTCTTACGTTTCGCTGCAAAAGGCCGGTCGTAACTATAAGGCGGTCTGCCCCTTTCACTCGGAAAAGACGCCATCCTTTGTCGTCTTTCCCGATACGCAGACCTGGCATTGCTTTGGGGCCTGTTCCACCGGAGGCGACCTGTTCGGCTTTGTGATGCGCCGGGAGAATATGGATTTCTCCGAGGCGTTGCGCTTGCTGGCGGAAAAGGCGGGGATCAATCTGCTGCCGCTGGATCAGGAAGAGCTGCGGCAGAAGGACGACCTGGATCGGCTGCGGGCCGCCAATGCCTCCGCCGCCGAGTTCTACCACCGCCTGTTGATGGAGGCAGACCGGGCGCAATCTGTGCGCGACTATTTGCAGCGGCGCGGCGTCACGCGAGAGACGATGGCGACTTTTCAACTGGGGTACGCGCCGGACGAATGGCACGCGCTGGACGACCATTTAAAGCGCGAGCATTTCGCAGTGGACGATTGCCTGGAAGCGGGGCTGTTGAGCAGAAGCGATTCGGGCAACATCTATGACCGCTTTCGTGGTCGGCTGATGTTCCCCATCCGCGATATCCAAGGCCACGTGATCGGCTTTGGCGGGCGGGTGCTGGATGATTCCGTGCCCAAGTATCTAAACACCCCTCAATCCCCACTTTTTGATAAGGGGAGCGTGCTCTATGGCATAGACCTGGCTCACCGCAGCATCCGCGACTCGGGGACGGCCATCATCGTAGAGGGGTATATGGACGTGATCGTGCCGTATCAGTGCGGCGTGACCAACCTGGTGGGATGCCTGGGGACGGCGCTGACGGACGCGCATATCAAGACGCTCAAACGCAGCACCAAGACGCTGATCCTGGCGCTGGACCCCGACGAGGCGGGGCTAACGGCGATGGAGCGGGGGGTCCAGGTGGCCCGCGAAGGGCTGGATCGCAAGGTCGTCCCTGTGCCCACGGCGGAAGGGCTGATCCGCTATGAAGAGCAACTGGACGCCGAAATCAGGGTGATGACCCTGCCCGATGGCCTGGACCCGGACGAGCTAATCCTGCAAGACCGAGCGCGTTGGGACCAGTTGGTGGGTGAGGCGTTGCCCGTGGCCGAGTATTTCTTCCGACGCGCCCAGCAGATGGCGGACATGACCACGGCCAAGGGAAAGCGGCAGTTGGTGGACCGGCTGCTGCCCGTGTTAGCGGCGATGGACAACCCCGTGGAGCGCACGCATTACTTGCAGCGATTGGCGCAGTTGGTGCGCGTGGACGAGCGCGACTTGCAGACGGAACTCGACGGCCTGCGCGGCGAAAAGGCCAGGCGGCCCGTGCCCGTGGCCAAGGCGCGGGTTCGCCATCAGGCGGCTGGCGCGAGTCCGCAGAGCCTCAGCATGGGCCTGGAAGAGCGGAGCCTGTCCTTGCTCTTGCAGAACGTTGGCATGTTGCGGCGGGTGGTAGAGACGACCGGCCTTTCCGCCGAGGTATTCACGGACATACGCAACAAGCAGGTTTTTCAGGCGCTGGAAGAACTGGGGACCTTGGGGCCAGAGGAGGATATTGCCGAAGCGCTTGCCGGGCTTGACACCGAGCTAAGGGTGCATGTACAATCCCTGCTACAACGATTGCAGAACGGCCCTCCCCTGTCGCTGGAAATGTTGGAAGAAGACGTGCTCAAGTGTTCTGCGCGCCTGCGAAAAGACTATTTGGCGCGATTGATCCAGGAATTGCGATTTGTGCAGCAGGAAGCGCAGGAAGAGGGAGCAGAGGAGCGAGTGCACGAACTGAACCAACGTATTGAGCAGGTACGGCGTGATTATCTGGCGATCGATCAAGGATTTTACGCGGTTACATTGGTGGGGCGAAAACACAGTCGAGGGAATCCTATAGTCTCTGGCGGAAGCTAAGATGTCTCAAGATATAGAACGCGACAAGAAAATAAACAGACTCTTGGCCAAAGGCATTCGCGAGGAGCATTTGACCAAGAAGGATATCCTGGAGGCCTTTCCCGAAGATAGCGAGGATTCGGAAAAGGTGGAGGCTCTCACCAATGCTCTGAACGAGATGGGCATTCCGGTCATCGAGGGCGAAGAGGACATTGACGAGGAGGTCAACCTCGAAGAGGAAGACGTCGAGGAAGTGCCTACCACCGAGATCGAATCTATCAGCGATCCGGTACGCATGTACCTGCGCGAGATTGGGCGGGTGCCCCTGCTGTCTGCCGAAGAAGAGCTGCGCCTGGCAAAAGCGATTGACGCCGGGCTAAAGGCGGCGGAAAAGCTGGAGCAGGAGGGGGATACTCTGCCGGAGCACGAGCGGCGCATGTTGGAGCTCAAGATGCTCCAGGGGAATATTGCCCAGCGGCGCATGGCCGAGTCCAACTTACGGTTGGTGGTGAGCGTAGCCAAGCGGTATCTGGGGCGGGGCATGTCCCTGCTGGACTTGATCCAGGAGGGGAACCTGGGCCTCTTGCGGGCTGTGGAAAAGTTTGATTACAGCAAGGGTTACAAGTTCAGCACCTATTCTACCTGGTGGATTCGACAGGCTATCAGCCGGGCTATTGCCGATCAGGCGCGGACGATTCGTATTCCCGTGCATATGGTCGAGTCCATCAACCGCGTGACCCGCGCTGGCCGCCAATTGCAACAAGAGCTGGGGCGTGACCCCACGCCGGAGGAAATCGCCGTCTATATGGATTACCTCTCGGAGGGTGACCGCCGTGCCATTGAAGAGTCGCGCAACGAGGGGGAGAACCTGTCTGGCGATGTGCGCCGCCGCTTGCGCCGGGCAGCGGAAAAGGTGCGCCAGATTATGCAGGTCTCGCAGGAACCGATGTCGCTGGAGACGCCCGTGGGGTCTGAGGACAACAGCGTGTTGGTGGACTTTATCGCCGATGATTCCATCGCTGGCCCGGCGGAAGAGACCAACAAGGAGCTGTTGCGCGAGCAGATGAAGGATATTCTGGGGTCGCTCAGCGAGCGCGAGCGAGACGTGCTCAAGCTGCGGTTCGGCTTGGTGGATGGTGAGAGCCACACGCTGGAAGAGGTGGGGCAGCAGTTTGGCGTGACCCGCGAGCGCATCCGCCAGATCGAGGCCAAGGCGCTGCGCAAGCTGCGGCATCCCACCCGCAGCCGCAAGCTGCGCGATTACCTGAGCTGACCGCGGGCCGGTTGGGCCGGAAGGATGTACGAAGCAGGGGGGCAATTGCCCCCCTGTCGTATTTCATGGCGAAAAAAGCGTGCGCTATCTCGATTTGACGGCTGCGAAAAACTCGGTATAATACCCGTTGTTGATGTGAAAACGATCCTCGGTAGCTCAACGGTAGAG
>JAAYXX010000407.1 GCA_012515695.1 Chloroflexota bacterium | reverse complement strand
TTGGGGCCGAGCAGGGAGAAAATCTCCCCGTCCTGGACGTCAAACGAGACGCCCTTGACGGCCTGAACCTCTCCAAAGTCCTTGAGCAGGTTTTGGACGCTGATTGCCGGTTGTTTGGTCATTTGGTTGTGCTCCCGATGAAGTTGCGATGGTAAGAGGCGGATCCGATATCCCCCCCTCAGAACGTACGGGGTGGTTGTAAAGAGGTAATGGGCGGCCTGGCCGCCCTGACTAACGTGGATTTGTTGGACTAGATACGTCTGCGCCCGGCTAATGCTTCGGCAAGGGTGACCCGATCGGCGTACTCCAGGTCTCCGCCGCGTGGCAGCCCCAGCGCAATGCGCGTCACCATCACTTCCAGGGGTTCGATCAATCGGCCCAGATAAATGGCCGTGGCATCACCTTCGAGCGTGGGGTTGGTGGCGACGATGACCTCCCGAACAGCGTGATCGGCCAATCTGGCGGTCAGTTCGCGCACGCGCAACTCGTCAGGGCCTATGCGATCCATCGGGGAGATGTGGCCGTGCAGGACGTGGTACAGCCCTTTATATCGGCCTGTGTTCTCGATAGCCAGCACATCCAGCGGCTCTTCGACGACGCAAATCGTGTCCCGCTCTCGCGTAGGATCGGAACAGATGACGCAAGGGTCTTGTTCGCTGATATTGCAGCAGACCGAGCAGAACACAGTGCCCTGGTGCAGCTCATTCAGCGCATTGGCAAGGGTGGCGGCCTCCTCCTGCCCCACCCGCAAAAGATAGTAGGTGAGGCGGGAGGCCGTCTTGGGGCCGATGCCGGGCAGCCGGTTAAAGGCGTCGATCAGATGTCGAACGGCTTTGGGCGTAGCGTCCATTAGAATAGTCCGGGAATATCCAGGCCCCCGGTCAAGGGGCCGAATTTATCGGCGGCAATGTTGCGCGACTTTTGCAGGGCTTCATTGAACGCTGCCTTGATCAAGTCTTCCAGCATTTCCACGTCTTCCGGGTCTACGACTTCGGGCTTGATCTTGAGAGAGCGCAATTCCTGCGTGCCGGTCATTTCGACTGTCACCGCGCCGCCGCCAGCGGTAGCGGTCACGGTAGATTCTGCCAGCATGGCCTCCATTTCGGCCATCTGGTTCTGCAATTGTTCCAATTGTTGCGCCTGCGCTGCGGGCGCTTTGGGCACTTTGAAGCGTCGCTTGCCTTTACTACCCACTATGATCCTCCTGTTGATCGGTATAGATATCTATATTTGTAACTTTGCCCCCCAGCTTTTCGGCCTCTTGCACGGCGGGGTGGTTACGCAGGTCAGCGTCCTGCCGCTTCCGTGGGGCCTCGGTGCGCGCTGGGCGCGTGTTCTGCGTGTCGCGCGCGCTGTGTGGCGTGTCGTTCGGGTCACGCGGGGGAGGCATAGAATCGAACATGTCCATCGGCCCTTCCTCCGGGAAAGGGTCCGAGCGGTTTTGCTGCGTTGGCGCGCCCACCACACACTGGATGTGACAGGGCAGCTCCAAGACCTCTGAGAGAACTTGATCTACCAAATCCCGCCGCTTATCGTCCATCAACTGGTCGCAAACGAGCTTGTTGACGCATGCCAGGGTGATGGTTTCCCCGTGGACGCTCACCGGCTCGGACGAATTCACCAGGGCATGCACCGACCGGCTGTGCGATCTGATTTTCATCGTGAACTGCCGCCATTTGCCCTGCACCCACTGCAAGGTCAGCTTTTTGGGCGACTGGCTTTCCTGAGCGCCGGTAGCGGTTGCCGTCGGCTGTTTCTCTGGCGGCTGGGGCGCGTATTCCTCCGAGGGCTGCTCTTGCACGCGGGCCTTGCGGCGGGCGGGAGCGCGCTTGCTCGCGGGTTCGTCTGGTGCTGCCGCAGCCGTGGTTGCGGACGCAGCCGTGGTTGCGGACGCAACAGTAGTTGCGGGCGCATCTACTGATGCGGCTGCTGGCGGCTCGGCGGGCGCGCCCGCAACTGCGGGCGTGGCCTCAACTGGCGCGGCGGGGCGCTCTGGCTCCCTGGTGGCTGCTGCTTTCGGTTGGGGCGCGGGCGTGACAGTAGTCACGGGCGTGACGGTAGTCGCAGGCGCAACAGTAGTTGCGGGCGCAACTACTGTTGCGGGCGCGGCAGGCATGGCCGCCGGTTCTCCCTGCGTCCTCAAAACGGCTTCCACAAAGGCCACTTCCAGGGGCAGTTGCGGGCGCACGGCGTTTCGTAGGCTGTTGCCAGCCTCGTTAAACAGCTTGATGGCTTCCACCAGCACGCCCAGCCCGCACCCCTGGGCGACGATCTCGCGCATCTCGGCCAGCATCTCGTCGCTCAGGCTGGTGATGGCGTCCTCGCTGCCCACGTGCAGCAGCAGCAGGGCGCGCAAATGGTCGAGGATTTCGCCCAAGAACTGGCGGGGTTCGGCCCCATTGTCGAGGGCCTGGTTGATGGCTCGCAGGCCAGCCGGGATATCGCGAACGGCCAGGCCGCGCAATAGCTCATTGATCAGGCTGGCGGGCACGGAACCCAGGATATGCTGCACCTGTTCCAGGGTGATCTGGGTTTCGCCGCCATAGGCGACCAACTGGTCCAGCAGGCTCTCGGCATCGCGAAAGCTGCCCGCCGCCCGCCGGGCGACGAACTCGAGCGCGTCCTGGTCAATCAGCACATGCTCTTGCTCGCAGATGTGGTGCAGCTTGTCCACGAGCACAGACACCGAGCCACGGCGAAAGTCGTATCGCTGGCAGCGGGAAAGCACGGTATCTGGCAGGCGGTGCGGCTCGGTGGTGCACAGCACGAAAATCACGTGGGAGGGGGGTTCCTCCAACGTCTTGAGCAAGGCGTTGAACGCCTCGGTGGTGAGCATGTGCACTTCGTCAATCACGTACACCTTGTAGGTGCACTCGTTGGGGGCAAAGGTAACCTTGTCGCGCAGGTCGCGAATCTCGTCAATGCCCCGGTTGGACGCGCCGTCAATTTCGATCAGGTCGAGCGAACTGCCCGACGTGATGCTCTGGCAGATGGAGCACTGATTGCAGGGCGGGGTGTCGGTCTTGCCGATACAGTTCACCGCCTTGGCGAGAATGCGAGCGGTGGAGGTTTTGCCTGTGCCGCGCACGCCGGTAAACAGGTAGGCGTGGCCAATGCGCCCAGCCTTGATCTGGTTTTGGAGCGTGTGGGTTACATGCTCTTGACCGAGGATGTCGGCAAAGGTTTGTCCGCGCCACTTGTTATAGAGAGCCTGGGTGGTCATGGATGAGTCGTGTCCTGCTATTGGAAACCTATTTTATGTCGTATGATATAGTTTATCACTGACTTGCGTGCGTGGCAAACGTCGCTTCGACAGTTGAAACCGCACCAGCCTCCACGTTCACTATTATACGCCATGCGAACGCCGTTCGAGTGAAGCTAACCTAAAATTGGCATGGCTGATTCTGGCGGGTTGCGTTAGCCACTGGCCGGGGGGATGGGGATTTCGTTGTGGCGAAAGATTAACAAAATACTTTGACCCGACGGGTCATCTCGTAGGCAGTTGAAACTGCACCAACCAGTGCATCGCCAGCTTGCTGGCGCAGCCGCCCTTCGGCGACTGCAGATCAGCCCACGAAGGTGGGCGCGCCATGCATGGCGATTGTACTGGTTGCCGCGGTTTCAACCGCCCATCGCAATGGCTGTTACCGAATTATTTAGTGAAAACTCGTGAATAGCGCCCATCCTTGCATTGCGATGCCTTGCGAGGCAAGGATGGGTTGCGTTCGTTGTTGATGCCGGGTTGTAGGGGCGCTAGACCGTCGCGGCCAGCTCGCGCCAGGCGTCGATCATGGTCTGCACGTTTGCCCAGGGCGTGTCGGGGAACAGGGCATCCACGGGCGAGAGGATAAAGCCCCCCTTGGCGCCCAGCGTGGTCATCGCCGTCTGCACTGCCTGCCGGATTTCCTGCTGCGAGCCGTGCGCCAACGTTACGCCGCTATTGATACCGCCAGCCACGGCCAGCTTGCCGCCAAACTTGGCCTGGACGGCTTGCAGGTCTACCTGATCTTGCACGGGATCGACATAATAGAGCAGGTCCACGCCTGCTTGTAGCAGCAGGTCCGCCATTTCCAGTACGCCGGTGGTCATGACATAGGCAAAGCGCGCCCCGGCCTGATGGGTTAGCTCAACCAGGCTACGCAGATGTGGCAGCACCAGTCGGCGGAACAACGCGGGCGACCAGAAATCGGTAGAGCTATACCAGCCCCGCTGCACCACCAGATCCACCCCGCCCACGTCGAGCATCATCTCGGTGCGCCGTCGGTCGAAAGCGGCCATCAGGTCTACCAACGCTTGCGCCAGATCCGGCTCGAGCATGGCGGCCATGACGGCCCGCTCCACGCCGGTCAGCCAGATCACCCCGTCAATGCCAAAGGCGCTCCACCCCTGCACCAGCACGCCCTGCTCCTGGGCAAAGCGTTTGATGACGGCCATGCGCTCACGATAGGCGGCGAGTTGGTCGGCGGTGGGGTCTTGGAGCAGATAGCGCACCTTGGGGATGTCGTCCAGGCCGATGACGGCATGGCGCACGCCGCGCGGGATGTTGAAATCCTCGAAAATAGGCACATTCGGCGGCTGCACCACCCAGCCGGGCTGCACGGCCTCGTCCGAGCGGCGCACCACATGGCGCAGCGGTCCGGCAGGCGTCTGGTATTCCCGGCAGAGCAGCGTGTGGGGTTCGGCGGCGGTGGGCGGCTCTTGCCAGTCGCGGAATGTCACGTCGGGGTGCATCCCCCAGGGCGGGGAGACATCCAGCACGTCGTCCAGGCCCAGGCTGAACCAGCGCCGGACGCGCTCCATGTCGTCCTCCACTGTCCACGGCATGGGCAGGCGATGGAGATGCTCCAGGCGCATGGTGTACCAGTAGGGCACATCCTGCCCATTGCGCTGCCAGCGCAACGGGGGCGGCGGCGCGAACCCGAAGCACCAGCAATACAGGGGGACATGGTCTGGCTTTTCCCCAGAAATGGCGGTCAACAGGCGTTCACGAGAGTTCATGGCGCTCCTTCGGTTGATTGACCACAGAATACGTGGAAAGCGTTAAAATATCAGGTACAGCTATTGGATGGGCGGTTGAAACCGCGGCAACATTTGCGAAGCCGCCCTTCGGCGGCTGCAAATCAGCCCACGAAGGTGGGCGCGCCATGCATGGCGGCGCCAACTTGTTGGCGATGCAATGGTTGGTGCAAACTATAAGTGCTTCTCGCCAGCGGCATGTATGCCCAGCACTGAAAGTGCCGGGCTAGTGTAAAACAAAATGCAATAAATTGCATTATACAATCATAAACCCGTTTCAACGGGTTTTCTCTTTCCGCAGCCTAGGACATTCAGTCCTAGGCGGGATTATGCCTGCAATACACGCCGCCTGCGATACCGGGCGGGGCTAGCGTGTCGCCTGCATGAATTCATTGAACTTGGCGATGTGGTGCGCCAGTACGCCGTTGGGGTCTTGCGGGTTGATGACTTCGACCGAAAAGAACCCCTGAAAGTTGTCCTGGGCCAGCAACTCGAACGTGCGCCGGTTGTCGGCGTCGGTCACGTCCTTGCCGGGCATGGCGCTAAAGTGCAGGTGGCGCACATGCCCGCGAATATGAGGGTATGCCTCGTCCACCGACTGCCCGCGACTTACGTGGTGGCCGATGTGCCACAGCACTTGCAGGCTCTCCGCCTGGGCCATGTCGAGGATTTGCCTGGCCCAATGCGCGCGCATGTTGGTGTGTGTCTCTACCAGCACGCCGATGCCATGCTGCCGCGCCCACTCGTCCACGGCAGCATACGACTCGGCTGCCAGCGCCATAACATGGTCACGCGCGGGGGCGTCCTCTTCGGGGAGGCTGTCGCTAAAGGTGCGAATGTAGGGCGCGCCGATTTCCGCCGCCAGAGCGATATACTTGCGGAGCGTCTCGCGCTGCGGCAGATGCGCGGCGCGGTCGGGCGAGTTGAACTTGACGCTGGTGGCGATGCACGAGGCGGCAATGCCGTTATCCGCGAGCAACCGGCGGGTAGTAGCCAGTTGCTCTGGCGTTGCGCCCAACTCGACGCCATGCTGGTGGTCCCACTCGACGCGAAACTCGATGCCCTGGTAGCCGTATTGCCTGGCCGTCGCGATCAACTCGGCTACTGTCTGCTGGGGGCAGACCGACGTCATGAACCCGGGTTTCATGTTGCCTCCTTGTCGTTGGTGTACAGGACCGCCGCTATCTTGGGCGGCGGTCCCTGTCTTGCGATCAAGGGTAGATGATGTGCGAGTTCCACGGGATAATCAGCGGCTGGGGGCCATCTGGCGGGAAAAGTGCCGCCCATTCCTGGGGGTCATAGGTGCGCTTGGCAAAGCAGGCATAGTGTGACGGCACTGCCGCTTTCAGCCCCAGCTTTTGGGCCAGTCGGACGCTGCCCTCAAAGAACGGGAACTCGCCCTCGGTTGGGTGGGTCGTCAGGAAGCCGATGTCCGGCTTGAGCGCGGCAATCGGCTCGACAATTACGTCATGCTCGGCCAGGGTGTTGATGGGGTCGCCGGTGATATAGATTTTCACCCCTTCCATGACGATCACATAGCCC
>JAAYXX010000406.1 GCA_012515695.1 Chloroflexota bacterium | reverse complement strand
TGGACCGCCGCCATCCTTGGCGGGTTTCATATTATGCCGGCTGGAAGCCGGCGGTCCATTTAGCGCGCCATTCTGGCGCGGCTTGACGGCGGATGCTGGGCAGCGGGCTGATCCTAGCCGATGACTGTGCCCTGGCCTGCCAGCGCGGCCCTTACCGGCGCTTCGATGCGCGCGTCGCCAAAGGTGACTTTGCCCACGCCTTGTTGGATGGCTTCTAGCGCGCCCAAGACCTTGATACGCATGCGCCCCTCGGCGTGCTGCATGGACTCCTCGATCTGCTTGGGGTCGATGTGTCGGATCAGTGTGCTTTCGTCTGGAAAGTTTCGCAGCAGGCCGGGCACGTTGGACAGGATAATGAGTTGGTCGGCCTTCATAGAGGAGGCGATCATGGCCGCTGCCCGGTCGCCGTCCACGTTGATGGCTTCGCTCTCAAAGCTGATGGCGGGCGGGGTGACGACGGGCAGATAGCCGTTGTCCAGCAGCAGGCGCAGCAGACTCACGTTCACCCGCTCTACCGTGCCGGTATAGTCGTCTCGCAGCACGCGCCGCCGCCCATTCTCGATGATCTTGATGGCCTCTTTGCGCTTGCCTTCCAGCAGGCGCCCGTCCAGGCCGGATAGCCCCACGGCATTGGCGCCTGCGGCCTGTAGCCGCTCAACGATGCCCTTGTTCACCTCGCCGCAGTAGACCATCTCGAATATCTGGAGGGTCTGGCGATCGGTGCGGCGGCTGGTAAAGCCAGACACGGAGGTGACGAATTGGGGCGGGTGGCCCAGTTGCTCGGCGACGACGTTCGTGCGATGCGAACCGCCATGCACCAGCACGACGCGCTCGCCCTCTTGGACGAGCGAAGCGATATCGCGGCATACGGCGTCCAGGTTGATCCCTTCACTGCCTCCCACTTTGACGACAATCACGGCATTCCCTCCTGCGAGATCAGATGGGATGCAGGCCGGGGAAGCCCAGTCCGGCAGTTTCTTCCCAGCCACACATCAGGTTCATACACTGTACGGCGGTCCCCGAAGCGCCTTTCATCAGGTTATCGATGGCGGCAATCGCCACGATGCGCCCTGATTCGGGGTCATAGTCAAAGCCCACGTCGGCATAGTTGCTGCCAGCGAGGATTTTGGGTTCCGGGTAGCGGTAGACCCCCTGGCGTTCGCGGATGATGCGCACAAACGGCTCCTGGCCGTATATTTGGCGGTAGGTCTTCCACAGGTCCTTGAGCTCCAACTTGCCCGCGAGTTCTGGCTTGACAAAGGCGTGCGCTGTGGCAAGCACACCGCGCACCAGTTCAATCGCGGTCACGGACATATGCACGGGGACACGCTCGCCTTCCCGGCTCAACGCCTGGATGACTTCGGCGGTATGGCGATGGCCGACGGGGGCAAAAGAGCGGACCACGTGGCTGCGGTCAGGGTGATGGGAAGAGGGGCTGGAAGAGGCTCCGCCTTCTGAAGAGCCAGCCTTGACCTCGACGATCACGCCGCGAGAGCGGTCCACGATGTCGGCGGCGAACAGCGGCCACGTAGCAAGGATGGACGCTGTCGCGTTGCAGCCCACGCCGCTGATATAGCTGGTGCCTCGGATGGCCTCGCGGTTGATCTCTGGCAGGCCGTACACGAATTTGGGCAGCCATTCCGGGGCGGTGTGGTTGCTCTCGTACCATTTAGCATAGTCGTTCGCGTCGCGCAGGCGAAAGTCTGCGGACAGGTCAATGATGCGCGGGGCCAGCTCGGCGAACTGGGCAATGCGCTGCATCGTCTCGCCGTGGGGCAGGGCGACGAACAAGATGTCGCACGGCTCCAGCGTGGAGAGGGACGCGAATTTGAGCGTGGTGCGACCGCGCAGGTTGGGGTGCAGGGCGTGCACGTATTTGCCGGTGTTGCTTTCGGATGTCACCTGGCCGATTTCGACGTTGGGGTGGTCGAGCAGCAGGCGGAGCAATTCGCCGCCTGCGTAGCCCGAGCCGCCGATGATAGAAGCGCGCAGTTTACTCATGCTTCGCCCCTCCCCACCTTGAGCACATAGTCCACGATCTTGTTGGGGATGTCTACACCAGTGGTGTCGATGCTGTTGCGGAACTCCATCGTATAGTTCACTTCGTTGACCAGTAGTTCACCGGTAGGGTCTTCCAGGATGTCGATGGCAACGATACCGCCACCCACCGCCTGGGCGGCAGCGCGGGATAGCGCGTCAAGCTCTGGCGTGATGGGGCAGTTGGTGGCCTTGCCGCCGCGTGCCGTATTGGTGATCCAGTGTTCGGAGGTGCGATAGATGCCGCAGATGGTCTCGCCGCCGACAACGAATGTGCGGATATCGCGCTTGGGCTTGTCGACAAAGTCCTGGATATAAAAGATAGAATGCTGATATGTCCCCAAGACGGTTTTATGCTCCAGGACAGCTTCGGCGGCTTCGCGGTCGTTGATCTTGGAGATCAGGCGGCCCCAGGAACCCACGGCGGGCTTGAGCACGACGGGGTAGCCCAGCGTCTCGATGGCCTGCATGGCCGATTCTGGAGTAAATGCCAGCATGGTGCGCGGGGTGGGTACCTGGTGGGCGATCAGGGCGCGGGTGGTAGAGAACTTGTTGCCGCAGATGCTGGCGACCTCGTAGGTGTTGACCGTACGCACGCCCCAAGAATTGAGCAATTCGAGTGAGTACAGGGCACGGGAGTGGTTGATGCAGCGCTCCAGGATGACGTCGTAGGTCTGCATCTGCTCTCCATGATGCAGATCGAACACGAGTTCCCGGTCGTCGAGGAGATCGACGGAAATACCCCGTTGTTCAAAGGTCTGCAGCAAGAGCTTTTCCTCCACGCGCACGCGTGACATTAACATGCCGATTTTCATTCTAGCTCCTTGCTAACCGTTCTACGACGGATTCGATGACTGCTAAAGTGGTGGCGCGGCCACCCAGGTCTGGCGTGTGGATGCCATCGCGCAGCGTGCCTTCAACCGCCTGGCGGACGCTGTTGGCGATTTGGTTTTCGCCCAGGTAATCGAGCAACATGGCTACGGCCAGAAAAGTGGCCGTGGGGTTGGCGGTACCCTGCCCGGCGATATCCGGCGCGGAGCCGTGAACTGGCTCAAAGATGGCATGCGTTTGGCCGATATTGCCAGAGGGGGCCAGCCCCAGGCCGCCCACGAGCGCCGCCGCTTCATCGGAGAGGATATCCCCGAACAGGTTGGTGGTAACCAGAACGTCAAAGCGCTCGGGGGCGGTGATGAGGCGCATGGCGGCGGTGTCCACCAGCATTTCCTCGGCGCGCACCTGCGGGAACTCGCGTGCTACATCAAAGGCTGTCTCGCGGAACAGGCCGCAAGTGGCGCGCAAGACGTTGGCTTTGTGGACAATGGTGACATGCCCGCGCCGCGTTGCGGCCAACTCGAAGGCCAGCCGGGCGATGCGCTGCGAGGCGTGGCGGGTAATGACGCGCTCGGTGACGGCCTCGTTCTCGTCCGAACGCTCGCGGCCAGAGTACATCCCCTCGCTGTTCTCGCGGACGATGAGCATATCAATGCCGGGGCGCGAAGCGGGAACCGGCTGCGAGAGAACGGGCCGCAGGTTGGCATAGAGGCCCAGTTCGCGCCGCAAAGCCACGATGGGGCTGCGATAGCCGCGCACGGGCTGCAACGGAGAGGATACCGCGCCGAACAGGGTGGCGTTTGCGTTACGTACGGCCTGTAGTGTCTCGGTGGGCAGGGCGGAGCCGTATCGTTGGAAGGCGTCCCAGCCTGCTTCTGCTGTGGTGAACTCGAAGGCGAGGCCGGTTGCCTCCAACAGACGGCGGCCCGCCTGGACTACCTCATGGCCGATGCCGTCTCCCTCGATCAGGCAGATACGATAGGTCATGCTTCTTGCTCCAGTGGCAAACGCCCGTGACGCTGGTAGAACTCGACGATGCCGCCCTCGGCCCATACTTGGCGCACCCAGGCCGGGGGCGTTGGTAGGGCGATGGTGTCGTTATCGGTCTGGATGACCGAGCGGTCGAGGTCGAGGGTCACTTGCTGTCCATCGCGCAGCGACTGGGTCAGATCAGCCACAAAGATGGGCAAGCCCAGATTGAGCGTATTGCGGTAAAAGATGCGGGCAAAGCTGGGCGCGATGATCGCGGCGATGCCGACGACCTTGAGCGCGCGCGGCGCGTATTCACGCGACGAGCCGCAGCCAAAGTTCTGGCCCGCCACAATGATATCGCCCGGCTGTACCTCGCGGGCGAACTCGGGGCGCGCCTCGATAAACGGGTACTTGCCGAGGTCTGCCTCGGAGGTCATATACGGCGCGTAACGGCCCGGCAGAATCTGATCGGTGTCCATGTTGTCGCCGAACAACCATACTCTTGCCATGTTCTCGTCCTCCTACAGGCTCGCCGGATCGGTGATGACGCCGGTCAATGCGGTAGCGGCGGCGGTTTCGGGGGACCCGAGGTAGATCAGGCCCTCCGGGTCGCCCATGCGCCCGCGAAAGTTGCGGTTGGCGGTGGAGAAACAGACCTCGCCCGCGCCGATAACGCCCATGTGACGCCCGATGCAGGGGCCGCAGCCGGGGGTTCCCACGGTGGCGCCCGCTTCGAGCAGCGTGGACAGCGTGCCATCGGCGATGGCCGCTTGCAAGATACGATGGGAGGCAGGGAGAACCAGCATACGCACACCGTTGGCGATGCGCTTGCCTCGCAGAATGCGCGCGGCGGCTTGCAGGTCTTCCAGGCGGCCATTGGTGCAGGTGCCGATAAAGACCTGATCCACCCGGACGTCTCCCAGGGCGCTGGCGGGGCGCACGTGGTCCACTTCGGGCGGGATAGACACCTGAGAGGTCAGCGTATCGAGATCGACCTCGATGGTGCGCGCATACGTAGCGCCTTCTTGCACGCCCAGCCAGTCGGGCACGTCCAGGCTCTCAGCGACGACGCCGGAAGGGGCAATGATCCCCGCCTTGGCGCCCACTTCGGTGGACATGGAGCAGAGGGTTTCGCGGCCATCCAGGCCGAGCCAATCTACGCCGTGGAACTCGACGGCCTGATAGGTAGCGCCGTCGAGGCCGAGCAGCCCGCACAGGTAGAGGCTGACATCCTTGGGGCTAACGTTGGGGCGGAAGCGGCCCTTGACGTTTACGCGGACTGTTTCGGGCACGCGCAGCCAGATGCGGCCGCTGGCGAGGGCCAGGGCCATGTCTCGGCTGCCGATGCCAGTGCCAAAAGCGCCTACTGCGCCATAGGCTGTGGCGTGGGAGTCTGTGCCGAGCACGATCTGGCCGGGCTGGGCCAGCTTTTCCTCGATCATTACCTGATGACAGACCCCAGCGCCCACGTCGAAAAAGTGGTGGATGTTCTCCTCGGCGACCCAACGGCGCACCAACACTTGCGCGTTGGCTGTTTGCGGGGTCGCTGCGGGGGCCACGTGATCCATGATGACTGCTACGCGCTCGGGGTCGAACACGTGGC
>JAAYXX010000405.1 GCA_012515695.1 Chloroflexota bacterium | reverse complement strand
CGCACGCCCACAGACACGGTTGAATCCGTCACCAGAGGGCGCAAGGCCAGGAACCGGGGCCGCAGCCAGACGCTTTCACCCGCCCCGACAGCCGCCGCGGGATTACCCAGCCCCACAAAGGCCATCTGCCCGCCCAGCGGCACGTAACGCTGCGCGCCGAGCGGCACGCGCAGCCGCGTGGACATTGCAACCGCCCGATGCCACGGGCCAAGCCGCGTCACCGGCGCGCCCGCGTCTGTGACCAGATCGAGGCGCAGGTCGCGCGCGTCGGCGGGGACGTCCAGCGCCACGGTAGTAGCCGCGCCCGGCGCTAACGCGGGCAGCGCACCCTGGGCCACCACATCATCCCCCAGCCACAGCCGCGCCACCACCGGCGCGCCCGTCGCGCTCTTCCAGGGGCCAAGGGATAGCGGCAAGGGGTTATCCTGCCGCCAGTGCAGGTAGACCCGCGTTTGCCCGCTCACGCCCCGGTCATAGTCCACCCCCGTCAGCCGCAGGCCGCCCGCAAATTGCTGATCGGTGGGGTGTAGTGTAGGCAGAGCGCTGTCTGCCGGGCGCACGGTGAGGCGGGTTAGCTCCAGGTGGTCGCCGCCCGATCCGGGCGCGTCTCCCTCAGCCGGTGCGCCGTCCACCGACAGCCGATGCCATCCGGCGTCGTCGGTGTAGTAAAAGCCGGTAATCAGCCGGTATTCCCCCGGCGGGGTGTGCAACAGCAGCGGGAAACGATAGGCATCCACCCGCACTTCGCCGGGCACAAACTCTTGCGGAGTATGGCGAATGTCCCCCTGGCCCACCACGCCGCCCGGCCCCAACAGTTGCACGAACGCCGAGTAATCGCGGTCCCACGAGCCGGTTGGCTGCCAGTAGACCCGCAGGCTAACCGTCTCGCCGGGAGCGGGGTTCTCTGTGTCCAGCTCATAGCCCAGCACGCGCACAGGCCCAGCAAACTCCCCGGCGCGAGTGATGGCATAGTCGGGCGGCGCGGACATCGGTTCCTCTTGCGCCAGCCACGCCCCGTGGAAGGGGAGCCAGTGGTAGGGCGTGCTTTCGTAGGCATAGAACCAGTTGGTAACGATGACGGGCCGGTGGGACAATGCCTCCTCGACGCGGCGCAGCCAAACCTGCTCGTTGGGCAGCGAGCCTTCGGGGTAAACATAGGTCACTTGCACGTCGGGGCGCTGTCCCTCCACCGTCTGCATGTACCAGAAGGCAGTGGCATAGTGCCAGTTGGCGAGAATCAGCGCATCTTGCGGAGCGTCCTCCAGTATAGTCTGCGCATACTCTTCCGCCGAGCGATCAGCGTGCAGGGCGCGGAAATCGGGGTAATTGCTCATGCCCTGCCAGACGGCGGCCAGCAACACCGCCACCGTTACGGCCACGGGGAACGCATGGGCCGCCGCTTGCAGCCAACGGGCGGGGTGCGCGCTGCCGCGCTTGTTGGCTGTCGCCGCCACATCCGCCGCCAGGCCGCCATCGGCCAGCGCGCGCCCCGGCTCGAGCGCGGGGCGACGCAGCGCCAGCCCCAGTCCATAGCCCAGCAGCAGCGCCAGCGCCACATAAGAAGGGAGCAGATATTCGACGGTCTGCGGGGCGCGGTAGGTGAGCGCCGTCAGCGTATTGACCGCCCACGTGCCCCCCAGCAGAACCAGCGCGCGCGGGTTGCGGCGCGCTATGGGCCAGGCGGCCAGCAGCATAATCCAGGGCAACAGCGGGCCGAACTGAAGCGTCATGACATTCCGCCACACGCCCAGCCGGGCGGCCAGGTCGGGCAGGCTGCGAAAATAGAACATATCCCCGCGAAAGCCGCTCGCCAGCACGTGCTCGACAAAATCGCTCCAGGTGCGAATCGGCTCCGGGTCAAAGGGCGCGCCCATGCGGCTGCGAATGGGCAGATAGAGCAACACGACGAACGACGCCGCGAACCCGCCCAGCGCGGGCGCCCATTGGCGGGGCCTGGACAGCAGGCCGGGGGCGCTCAACAGGATATAGGCCACAAAAGGCAGGGCCAGCAGGGCCAGCGAAGAATGATGGCCCACGGCCAGCCCAAAGCAGACGCCCAGCGCCAGCAGATAGCGGGAAGCGCGGGCTTCCCCCGCTCGGGCTTCCGCTCGCACCAGCGCGCCCCAGCGCAGCAATAGCGCCAGGCATAACGCGGTGAACAGGGCTGTCAGGCTGCGAATGTTGGCGCTAACGCTTTGCGCCCAAAAAGTGGCGCTCAACCCCAGCACCAGGGCCGCCGCCAGGGCCGCCGCCAGCCCCGCCGCCATAGACCCTGTTTCGCGCCGCACGCTGCGGGTAATCACAGCCAGCGCCAGCGCCCCACATACAGCGCCAAACAGGTTCACCCGATAGGCCACACTCCCCACAGGCAACAGGGTGAACAGCTTGCCCAGCAGCGTATACAGCGCATAGCCGGGGGGATGGGCAATGCCCAGCACGCCGCTCACCAACTGGAACTCGCCGCTATCGGCGGGGAGCACGCCCGGCGCCAGTGTGGACAGGTACAGGCCCAGCGCCCCCGCCAGCACCAGAACCTCCGGCCACCAGCTTGCAGCACGCGGCGACACATGCAACAGCAAGAGCAGGCTAACGACAGCCAGCGCCAGCGCACCAGCCAGCGCGGGCCATGCCCAGGGCCACAGCACATACACCAGCAGCAGGCCGAGCGGCCACAGTCGTGTGGTCACACGGCGCTCGGCCATGTGCCGCTCGGCTATGCGCCGCTCGGCCACACGCCGCAGCAACTGGGCCGCGACCAGCCCCACGGCCACGCTCGCCAACGCCAGCAACAGCAGGGGCACAGCCCGCCAGGGCATGGGCGCGCTCTCGGCCAGTACGCGGCCCAGATATAGCCCCAAGATGAGGCCATATAGCCACCCGCTCTTGATAGCGTTGCTCCAACGGGCGATCATGGGCGATTGCCCCTTTCCAGCACCTCATGGTAAGCCTGCCACGTGCGGCGGGCGGTTTCCTCCCAGGCAAAAGTGCTCGCATGTTCCAACCCGCGCCGGGCGAATTCGGCCCGTCGATCGGGCCGCCGGGTCAGCTCGACCAGCGCGCGCGCCAGCGCGTCTATATCGTGGGGCGGCACGATCAGCCCCCCCGGCCCGACGATCTCTTCCAGCGAGCTACCCCCGCCGACAACAGCGGGCGTACCGCAGGCCAGCGATTCCAGCACAGGCAGCCCAAAGCCCTCATAGTGCGAAGGGAAGGCAAACGCCAGCGCACCGGCATATAGAGCGGGCTTGTCCTCCTCCGCCACCCAGCCGGTGTAATGCACAACATCCTCTATCCCCAGTTCCGCCGCAATCCGGCGGGGGTCCGGGGTAAAGGGGGTATCCTGGTCGGGCAGCCTCCCGGCGATCACCAGCGTAATGTCCGCCAGCGGCTCGCGGACGAGCCACCAGGCCCGCAACAGGTTGGTAACGTTCTTGCGTACATCCAGCCCACCCAGATAGAGCACATACGGCGTGGGAATCCCCAGCCGCGCCAGCGTCGGCTGCCACTCGTCCGGCGACATGGGCCGATAGGTCGGGCCAGCAGCCAGATAGATGGCGCGAACCCGGCTAGATGGAATGTCCAGTAGCCGCTCGATATCGCGGGCCGAGGCCAGCGAATCGGTGAGCACCATCGGCGCGCGCCGGGCAGCGCGGGCCGCCAGCCGGGTATAGCCTCGCACCAGGGGCGAGCCGCGATAGGCGGGCAGCAGCATGGGGATCAGGTCGTGGACCGTCGTCACCGTGGGCACAGAGGGCGACAAGGGGGGCGCGAAATAGGGCACATGGGCCAGGTCCACAGCAGCCTTGCGACAGGCGCGGGGAAAGGCCACCTGCTCGAACCAGAGCTTGGCCAGGTTGGGGTGCATATGGTCCCAAGGGGTTGGCACCACCTCGACGACCAGCCAGGGGGGCACCACCGGCGCGCGCGGACTGACATACCGGGGAACAAACAGGATATATTCTTCCGATGGGGCCAATTGCCAGAGAGCGGGAACCAGTTGGCGCAAATACTGGCCGCTGCCAGTGGTTTCCATTGGCCAAAAAGAGCCATTGAAGGCGATTCGCATAATTGCCCTTGGTTGCCGCCAGATTACAGCCCTCCCCCTCAAGCCGCGAGCGGGAGAGTGCGAGGCTACGCGTTGACGCCAGCTATCTCGCTGCCATTTGCGTTACATCCAGAGGCGATTATAGTGTGCGGGGGAAGGGAGAGCAAATTGCAGGCTCCCACCGGATTGCTGGACTTGACGTATGATTACACTTGTCGTTATAATCCAACTCACTTGCCTTTACGGGAGGGAGATGGGCGCCATATCGGCTATGGAGGCGTGATGACCTGGAAGCCTGCCAAAACGTTGGGCTTCATCGTCGGCCTGATCTTTATCCTGACTTTGTTGGGCATCGACTTTTTCCTGGTTCGGACCCTGTTTATCCAGGAGATCGGCCTGAACTTTTATGTTACCGCGCTGCTGCTGGTGCTTAGTGTGCCGTTGCTGGTGCTATGGTGTCATTGGTTTTACGGCTTTATCTCGCTGCGGTATTATCTAGATCGAAACGGGCTGATAATCCTGGGTGGCGGCTATCGCCACGTGGTTCCGATGGATTCCATTCGATCCATTGTGCGCGGCGACCAGGTAACGCTGGCGCAGGGCTTTCGTGGAGTGGGCTGGCCGGGGTACTTGATGGGCCGCATGTGGCTGAAGGAGCTGGGGCCGCTCATCACCCACAGCACCGAGCCACTGGAACGCCAGCTCATTATCATTACCGACTCGGTGTGCTATGGCATCTCTCCCAAGGAAGAGGAGCGTTTTCTAGAGGATTTTCCCCTGCGGCAAGCCCTGGGGCCTATCCACAAGCTGGCGGAAGAGACCGAACGCTCGCCGCTCATGGCCCTGCATGTCTGGCGGGATCGCTGGTTCTGGGGGCTGGTGGGCCTGGGGTTCGTGGCCTGTACTGCGCTGTTTGGCCTGGTGTTCAGCCGCTACGGCGGCTTGCCAGACAGAATCCCCATTCGGCTTACCGTTCTGGGGGAGGCCGATTGGATTTCGACCAAAGACCGCCTGTTCTTGATCCCGGCAATCGGGGCGCTGGCCTTTCTTGCCAACGGGTTGTTCGGGCTGATCGTGCATCGCTTTGAGCGATTGGCGGCCTATTTATTGGGGATTTGCACGCTCTTGATTCAGTCTGTGCTGTGGCTGGCCATCCTGAGAATATTGTTGCGGTAAGAGGGAACAAGTGATCTGGGAGTTCTTGCTGGGCCTGGGGTTGGGTGCTCTCGTAGCGGCTCTCGGTTACTTTTTGGGGTGGCTTGCCCTGAGCGGGGCTTTGGTCGTCGTCGTCGCTAGCGTCCTGAACTTTGGGTTCGGCGGCTGGTGGTGGGGAGCGTTGCCCCTCCTGTTCATCGTCAGCACAGGGCTATGGTCGCGCTATCGCAGTGGACAAAAGTGGAGCATTTCGGATAGATTTAGCGCGGACGCAGCACGCACCGGCGTGCAGGTATTGGCGACGATGGGCTGGGCCACCATCCTGGTGTTCGTGCAGCCAGGTCTGGCAAACGATTCGATTCTGTATGCCGCCTTTGTGGGCGCCATTGCCACCGTAACGGGAGATGCTTGGGCCACCCAGGTGGGAGTGTTGAGCGCGCGCCCGCCTCGCATGATGACCACACACCAGCGCGTGCCCCCCGGCACACCGGGCGCCGTTTCCGCCTTGGGCATGGTGGCTTGTCTGGCGGGAACGTGGCTGATAGGGATAGTGGGTCTGGCGCTGGTCGCCTTGCAGGGAACCCTCACGGAAGAAGGAACGTGGGACCAGGCCACATTAACGTGGTTGCCGCTGGGGGCTGCTGTAGGCGGGATCATCGGCTGTCTCGTGGATAGCTTCTTGGGTTCCGCTGCTCAGGCGGTATACTATTGCCCGCGCTGTGAAAAGTATACCGAACGGCCCAATCATCTGCCGGGTCATCAGACGGAGCAGGTGCGTGGCTGGCCTTGGATGACGAACGAAGTCGTCAATCTGACCAGTTCCGTGGTAGGTGCTGCTGTGGCGTCCGGAATGGTTGCATTGCTTGCAGGAATCACACGATAGTGGTAGAATGCGCGCCATAACAAGGCGCCGAGGCAGTGTTCGACATATCACAGTTCTCTAGGAGGTTGGCACATGGGTCACAAGGAAACCATCTATGAAGGCATCTTGAAAGGCAACATGAAAGCCGTCGAAGATGCCACCAAGGCAGCACTCGCCGAAAACGTGGCCGCCGGGGAGTTGCTGAACGAGGCCATGATTCCCGCAATGGCCGAAGTAGGGCGTCTCTTTGAAGCGAACGAGTACTATGTGCCCGAAATGCTCATTGCCGCGCGGGCCATGAAGGCCGGCCTGGCCCTCATCCGCCCCGCACTGGTAAAAGAGGATGTCAAGCCCCTGGGCAAGGTAGTACTCGGCACTGTCAAGGGCGACCTGCATGACATCGGCAAGAACCTGGTGGGGATTATGGTCGAAGGCGCCGGGTTCGAGGTGATCGACCTGGGCGTCGACGTTTCCCCCGAGAATTTCGTCAACACCGCCAAAGACAAGGAAGCCGACGTGATCGGCCTGTCCGCACTGTTGACCACCACCATGCCCAGCATGAAGACGACCATCGAGGCTCTCGAAGAGGCCGGTCTGAAGGGCAAGGTCAAGGTTGTCATCGGTGGTGCCCCTGTCACCCAGAAGTATGCTGACGAAATCGGCGCCGATGGTTATGCGCGCGACGCCGCAGCTGCAGCCACGCTGGTCAAAAAGCTGCTCGGCCGCTAGTTCTCGCCGGGCCACAGCCTCACGCTGTCGGCTCAAAGCCCGGGTGCATCCAGTACGCTGGCTACACCCGGCGCACAATCTCTATGTTCGTGCCTTCCAAGGGCGTCCTTCGGGGCGCCCTTTGTTCTGCATAACGGTCCTCCTGTGGTATAATAATTACGTCGACCTAGCTTAATTTGGGGGGCCTTATGTCGGACCGTATCGTCTCTTCCCACATGCGCGAAGAAGAAGTTAACATAGAAACAAGCTTGCGGCCACGCGCACTGGCGGAATACATCGGCCAGGAGCGGGTGGTCGAAAACCTCAAGATATTCCTGGAAGCAGCCAAGGCGCGCGGTGAAGCCCTGGACCATCTGTTGCTGTATGGCCCTCCCGGCCTGGGCAAGACCACCCTGGCGAACGTGGTGGCGGCAGAGATGGGCGTCAGCATCAAAGTGACGTCGGGGCCGGTCATCGAACGCCCCGGCGACCTGGCCGCCATCCTGACCAACCTGCGCCAGGGGGACATCCTGTT
>JAAYXX010000404.1 GCA_012515695.1 Chloroflexota bacterium | reverse complement strand
CTCTCCCAGGGGGCGAGGGCGGCATGTATGCCGGTGGCATATTGCCGCGCTTACCGCCTTCTCCCCCCGGGAGAAGGCGGCATGCTGCCGAGCGGCATACATGCCGGTGCCCGAAGGGCGGATGAGGGCAACTCCGATTTTGCTCCAGCACTTGATCCGCGAAAAGTTAGTGCCATTGGGCAGGAATGCCGGTGGTCCTGCATCTGCGGCCTGTCGTGGCTGCTTGACAGGGGCACTGGCCTGATGGCAATATACGGGTAAGCCTTTGCCTTGCAGGGCTGCTTGCGTTGCGCCGGTCCTTTGCTGCGCAGCGAGCGCCGGGGCACCGATTCTCCCATCACACCCCTACAATCCCGGCAGTATTGATAGGGCCTGTCGGCTGCTTGTTTTAGATCAAAGGAGAGCACAAGATGGAAGAGAGACGGAACGGCATACCCACAAGGCTTCTGGGGTCTACAGGGGCTCGCGTAACGCTGATCGGGGTCGGGGGGTATCACCAGGGGAAGGTGGGGGCCGAGTTGGGCCAGCGCATCGTGCGTACCGCCATTGATGAGGGGATCAACTTTCTCGATAATGCCTGGTGCTACCACGATGGCGAAAGCGAGCGGATTATGGGGCTGGCTTTGCAGGGGGGCTATCGGGACAAAGTATTCCTGATGACCAAGAACCACGGGCGAGATGGCGCGACGTATCGCAAGCAGTTGGAGGAAAGCCTCACCCGGCTAAAGGTAGACATGATAGACCTGGTGCAGTTTCACGATATTGGGCCGGGGGATGCCGCTCGCATTTTCAGCGAGGGGGCGATTGAGGCGGCCCTGGAGGCGCGAGAGCAGGGCAAGATCCGCTTTATCGGCTTCACGGGGCATACCTGGCCCAGCTTGCACGCGGAAATGCTCGAGCGCGCCAAGGCGTTGGGGGAGGGGTTTGCCTGGGACACGGTGCAGTTGCCCATCAACCTGCTGGATGCCCAGTATCACAGCTTTATGCAGGCGATAGTGCCACCTGCCAGAGAGCGGGGTATGGGGGTGATTGGCATGAAGAGCCTGGCCGGGGGCGAGTTGCTCAAGACCGGCGTCACGCCGCAAGACGCGATTGCGTTCGCGCTGTCGCAGCCCATAGACACTCTCGTGACTGGTATTGACTCGCTGGAGGTTTTGCAGCAGAACCTGGATATTGCGCGGGCCTGGCAACCCCTGAGCGAGCGCGACGAGCGCCGTTTGCTGGAGGCGGTGGCCGAGCCAGCCTCACGCGGTCATTTGGAGACGTACAAACGGGTTCCCCAGGGCAGTTGAACCCAAGGAGTGCAAAAGTGGACACGATGCTGTGTGCTGTTCTGTATGGCGTGCGCGATGTGCGGGTGGAGCGGTTCGCCGCACCGAATATCCAGCCGGACGAGGTGTTGGTGCATGTCACGCGGGTAGGGGTGTGTGGCAGCGATGTGCATTACTACACCGAGGGGCGTATTGGCGATTTCGTTGTGGACTCGCCGCTGGTGCTGGGCCACGAGGCGGCGGGCGTCGTGGTGGAAGTGGGCAGTCAGGTAGAGCGCGTGCAGCCGGGGGATCGGGTGGCTATCGAGCCGGGCTACCCTTGCCGCAAATGCTTCTACTGCAAGGCCGGGCGCTACAACCTGTGCCCTGATGTAACGTTCATGGCTACCCCGCCAGTGGACGGGGCCTTTTGCGAATACGTGGCATGGCCGCAGGATTTCGTGTTTCGCTTGCCGGAGAGCATGACCGACGACGAAGGGGCGATGATGGAGCCGCTGTCGGTGGGGCTGTGGGCGGTGGAGCGTGGCGGGGTGCGCCCAGGGGATGCTGTGGCCGTGTTTGGCAGCGGCCCCATCGGGCTGCTCACGTTGCAGGCGGCGCGGGCTGCCGGGGCAACGACGCTGATCGCGGTGGACGTGGAGGATTTCCGGCTGGAACATGCGCGGCGACTGGGAGCGACCCATACGTTCAATGATCGCAACGGGACTGCGTTACGGCAGATTCGGCAGGTGGTTGGCCCGCTGCGCGGCTTGCCGGAGCGCTATCGCGGCGTAGATGTGGCGTTCGAGACGGCAGGCTCGCTGATCACGACGCGCAACGCCGTGGCTGCTGTGCGGGCGGGTGGGGTGGCCGTGCTGGTCGGGCTGCCGCCACAGTCGATGGTGGAACTTGATCTGGTCTCGGCGGCCAGCCGGGAGGTGGATATTCGGGGCATGTTCCGTTACGCGAACCGCTACCCGCCAGCCATTGCGCTGACCGAGGCCGGGCGGGTGGATTTGGCTTCGCTGGTTACTCACCATTTCCCGCTGGCGGAGGTGGAGGAGGCGCTGGTCTTTGCCAGCGAGCACAAGGGGGAGGCGCTCAAAGTGATGGTGGATGTTGCGCCCTGAGTGAACGAAGAGATGCCAGGCTTGACGCGGCAACAATGTACTGACGAGAGGATCGACTATGGTCTATGACGCGCAATTCATCTGCTGCCCCACGGAGCGATACCCCTCGTACCATGCGGCCAACCTGGCACTGTTGCCTGATGGCAGGCTGGCGATGGTCTGCTTTTGTGGGTCGCGGGAGTCGGCCCAAGACACGGTGAATATGCTGTTCACGCTGGAAGCGGGCGGAGCCTGGAGCGAGGGGCGGCCCGTGGTGGATGAGCCGGGGCACGCTTCGGGGAACGCTGTGCTGATGCCGGTTCCCAACGGACGTGTGATCCTGTTCTACACACTTTCCTATTCGCAGACGATGGCGAATTGGGCGGACTCGTTGGTGCATTACCGCTTTTCGGACGATTGCGGCCAGACCTGGGGAGAGGCGCACACGCTGACCGAAGAGTTTGGCTATATCGTGCGGCAGCCCGGCGTGATCTTGTCCAATGGCGAATGGTTGTTGCCCATCTATGACAACCGGGGAGGCGGCAAGCCGGAATACGAGGGGATGGGCGGTAATGAGGGAAGCGTGGTGATCAGCAGCGACGGCGGCCTACATTGGCGGCGGTATGGCCGCATGGTGGCGGGGGCCGGAACGGCGCAGCCCAATGTGATCGAGTTGGAGCCGGGCCATCTGATAGCCTGGCTGCGAAGCCGCAATTTCTGGAATGGGTATAACCCTGCGTGGGCCTATATCTATCGGGCGGAATCCTGGGACTATGGACGGAATTGGACGCACCCCGTTCCCACGGGGCTGCCGAACAACAATAGCAGCATGCAGGTGACCCGCCTGCAAAGCGGCGCGCTGGCGCTGGCCTACAACCACCAGCAGCAACGCTTGCGCTCGCCGCTCAACGTGGCGCTGTCTGATGACCAGGGGGAGACGTGGCCGTACTGCCGCGAGTTGGAGCCGTTTAACCCGGATGGGGCCGAGTTCTCGTATCCCGCCATCTTGCAGACGCCAGATGGCCTGATCCACGTGGCCTATACCTATAAGCGGACCCACATCAAGCATGTGGTGGTGGATGAGGAATGGATACGCCAGGGGCAGGTGTAGGCTCGGGCAAGATGAATTCGCGGGGTATATCTGCCCCACCTGGGACTGAATGTTCCAGGCTGTGGAAAGAGGAAACCCGTTGATGAAAGTATAAAAATAGTTCGGTAACCCGGCGTGCCATCTCATAGGCAGTTGAAACTGCACCAACCATTGCAAAGCCGCCCTTCGGCGGCTGGAAAGCGAGCCTGCGCGGGCTGGGATAGCCAGGGAAGGAGACATCGTTGAATTTCATCCTTTTTATTCCCGACGAGATGCGCGCTGAAAGCGTGTCGTGCTATGGGCATCCCCTGGTGCGTATGCCCAACTATGACCGGCTGGCGGCGGAGGGGGTGCGGTTTGACCAGTGCCATGTGCAGCACACGGTCTGTGCGCCGTCGCGCTGTAGCTTGATGACCGGTTGGTATCCCCACGTGGCGGGCCATCGTACGCTGTGGCACCTGTTGCGGCCCCACGAGCCGAGCCTGTTCCGCTATCTGCGGGAGGCGGGCTACTATGTCGAGTGGCACGGTTGGAACGATCTGTACGCGGTAGACAGCTTTCCCCTGGCTGTAGACCATTATGACGCGGCCAAGGGGAAATGGGCGGGGTATAACCCCTATGCACAGGATGAGGCGGGCTATTACAGCTTTTTGTACGAGCCGCAACCCGGCGGCTTGTACGATACGCGGGATATGCAAGACCTGCAGGCGGGCATAGATTTTCTGCGGTCGCGGCGGCCCGGCGACAAGCCGTTCGTGCTCTATCTGCCGCTTTCCATGCCGCATTGCCCGTATGTGGCCCCGCAGCCTTATCATGATATGTATGACCCCCAGGACTTGTCTCCGGTGCGCCCGGTGGGGGTGGCGGGCAAGCCCGATTTCCACGAGTTGATCCGCCGTTACCGGCGTCTGGACAGGCTGCCGGAGAGTCACTTTGCCAAGATTCAGGCGGTCTATCTGGGGATGATTAGCTATGTGGATTGGATGTTGGGGCAGTTGCTCGATGCGCTGGAAGAGACGGGCCTGGACGCAGAGACGACGTTGATCGTTACGGCGGACCACGGCGAATGGGCCGGGGATTACGGGCTGGTGGAAAAGTGGCCCAGCGCGCTGGAGGACCCGATCACGCGGGTTCCGCTGTTGATTCGCACGCCGGGGGGCGCGGCGGGGCATGTGGTGGCCGAGCAGGTGGAGTGGTTTGACATTATGGCGACCATGCTCGACCTGGCGGGGGTAGAGGCCCGGCATACTCATTTCGCGCGCTCGCTTGTGCCGCAGTTGAATGGGGCGGCGGGCGACCCGCAGCGGGCGGTATTCGCTGAGGGGGGCTATGACACGAACCAGCCGCATTGCTTTGAGGGGCGCTGGGCGGACTATGACATTCCCCGCACTCCCGAGCATATCTACTGGCCCAAGGGGTTGCAGCAGCAAGAGCATCCTGAGAGCGTCTGCCGGGCGACAATGATCCGCACGCTGGAATACAAGCTGATCTACCGTCCCCAAGGGGTGAGCGAGTTGTACGATCTGCGCCAAGACCCACGGGAACTGCACAATCTGTACGGGGACCCGGCGCTGGAGGGCGTGCAGCGGGAGTTGGAGCGGCGGCTGCTGGACTGGTACGTACAAACGGCGGACGTCACGCCGATGGATGAAGACCCGCGTGGCCTGCCGTCTCACTGAACGGGGCCGCGTGAGCGTAGGTTTGGCTGGTAACAAGACAGCCTCCGGGGAGGAAGACCTGCCCGGAGGCTGTTTGGTTTGCGCGGGAGGCTAGAGCGTGACCTGGCTCTTGAGCAGTTCCACCAAGAGCCGGACAGCGCCCTGCACGTCGTCATAGTCCACCATTTCGGAAGCGGTATGGATATAGCGGCAGGGGATAGATATGCAACCTGCGGGCACGCCTGCGCGGCTGCGCTGGACGGCTGCCGTGTCGGTGCCGCCCCGCTCTAGCACTTCGACCTGGTACTTGATGCCAGCCTTTTGGGCCGTCTGCATCATCCAGTTTCTGACGGCGGCGGGGACGATGACGCTGGAATCCATCACCTTGATGGTTGGGCCGTCGCCCAGCGAGACCGCCATCGGGTGCGCTTCGGGGGTATCGCCTACGCCAGTTACGTCCAGGGCGATGCCTACATCCGGCTCGACGCCGAAAGCCGAGACCGTGGCCCCCCGGAGGCCCACCTCTTCCTGCGTTGTAAAGACGAAATAGACATCGTTGGGGGATTCGCCCATCTCTAGCAGGGCCTGGAGGTTCACCGCACAGCCGATGCGGTTGTCCATTGCCTTGGCGACCAGGCGCTTGCCGAGATCGGCAAAGGGCCGGTCAAAGGCGGCGGCATCGCCCACGCTCACGGGGACGTCATCCGCCGAAGTCGCGCCCACGTCGACATAGAGTTCATCCCAGGGCGGCAGGTCGTTGGAGCGCAGCCACTTTTCCGTGCTGATGACGCCCACCTGGCCGTTGGCAAAGCGCACGCGGCTGCCGACCAGGGTCATGGGGAACACGCCCCCGACGGGAGCGCATCGCAAGAAACCCTTTTTGTCCACATACGTGACGATCAAGCCGATCTCGTCCATATGCGAAGCGGTCATGATGCGTTTGCCGCCGCCGGTGCCCTTTCTGAAGGCGATCAGGTTGCCCAGGGCGTCGGTGCGGATCTCGTCGACTTGATCCCGGATCAACCCTTCGATGAGAGCGCGGACCTGGCCTTCGTGCCCCGAAGGTCCGTAGGCTTCTACCAGTTGCTTGATGATCTCTTTCACTATTCCAGCCCTCCTTCCAAGGCGAGTAGGGATTCACGAACAAGCTGCACCGTATAATCGAAATCCGACAGGCTCAACAGGCTGACCGGCGCGTGGATATAGCGCGTAGCGATGGCGACGGTGACGCAGGGCACCCCTTCGCGGGCAAGGTGGACAGCGCCCGAATCCGTGCCACCGGCCACGGCGCGCTTGAACTGATAGGGGATATTCAGGCGTTTGGCCGTGTTGACCAGCAGGCGCAGCAAACGCTGGTCCGCGATGGCGCTGCGGTCGGCGAAAGCGATAACAGGGCCTTGGCCCACCTCGGTCACGGGGCTAACGTCCTTGTCTTTGGGCAGATCATCACAGATGGTGCCTTCCAGGGCGAAAGCCACGTCGGGGTCGACAGCATGGGCGGCCACCTTGGCCCCTCGCAGTCCCACCTCTTCCTGAGTGGTAAAGACGGCGTACAGGTCAAAGGGGTAGTCGGCCTTGAGTAGTTCCACCAGTACCGCGCAGCCAGCGCGATCGTCAAAGGCTTTGCCCTTGACTGTACGCAGGTTGCCTTCATCCAGCACCTCAAAGAACGTACGGAAAACGACATAATCGCCGATCTGCACCAGCTTTTCCGCGCCGCCCTTGCTGGTTGCGCCGATGTCGATAGCCAGTTTGCTGGTATCGGGGGCGCTGTTCCGCTCGGCGGGGGACATGAGGTGAGGGGGCTTGTAGCCGATCACGCCCGGCACCTGTTTGGCGCCAACGAGCACTTGCTTGGAGAGCAGCACGCGGCCATCAATGCCGCCGACCTCCTCGAATCGCAGCGTGCCATCGTTGTTGAATCCCGTGATGATGAAACCGATCTCGTCCATGTGAGCCGAAATCATCACCTTGCGGGGGGTGTTGTCGCCGGGCGTTCGGCGGGCTTTTTTGGTGCAGATCAGGTTGCCCAGCGCATCTACCCGGTGTTCGTCTATCGTATCCTGGACGGCATGGAGGATGATCTCCCGTACTGCCGCTTCGTCTCCCGAGACTCCTCGCGCCTCGGACAGTTCTTTGAGTAGCACGTTCGCACTCCTTCCTCTAAAGCCCTAGTTTGGCGGCGAATTCCTGGTTCAAGCTGGCGATGAACAGGGCCATGAGCCGCCCGGTACGCTCAATATCTTTGACGCAGACCGTTTCCACGGAGGTGTGCATATAGCGCAAGGGGATAGACAGCAACCCGGTAGGGATGCCGCTACGCGCGACTTGGATCGCCCAGGCGTCCGTGCCGGTGGCCCCGCCCATGGCCTCTATCTGGTGCGGCAGTTCGTGCTCTCTGGCGAGGGACACGAGTTGCTCATGCATGATGGGGTGAATATTGGGGCCGCGCGCAATGACGGGGCCGCCGCCCATCGTACAGGTTTCGTCATCGCTCACTCCAGGCTGCGCGCCAAAGGTCACGTCGACGGCGATGGCAATATCGGGGTTGACGCCATAAGCGCTGGTCGTGGCTCCCCGCAGGCCCACTTCTTCCTGGGAGGTAGCGACGGCATAGACGTCCCACTCGTGGCGAACCTGGCATAATGCTTCGAGGCAGCCGACCAGTGAGACCACACCGGCGCGGTCGTCGAAGGCTTTGCCGGAGACGTACCCCTCGGCCAGTTCGATGAAATCACGCCGCAGGGTGATCAGGTCGCCCACGTGGACCAGCTCCCGGACCCGCTCGGCGGGCATGCCGATGTCGATAAAGAGGTTGACCAGGGGTACGGGTTTCTTGCGTTCCTCCGGCGGCAACACGTGGGGAGGGCGGCTGGCGACAATGCCCGGCAGCGGACGAGCGCCATAGACGGTCACTTCCTGGCCCAGGAGCGTACGGGTGTCTACCCCGCCGACTGTGGCGAACCGGATAAAGGTCCCATCCATGCCTGTGACCATCAGGCCGATCTCGTCCGTATGGGCGGCCAGCATGATAGAACGGGCTGGCGCGCCTTCTGGTCGGGTGCCCCGTTTCAGGGCGATCAGGTTACCGAGTGCGTCGGTGTGCAGGCTATCCGCGTACGGCTGGAGAGCGTCTCGCGCTGCATCGCGGGCCGCGTCCTCGTACCCAGATATCCCGGCAGCTTCGGACAGTTGGCGCAGAAGCTCTGTAGTATTCATAACTCACCTTTCTACGAAATAGGCCGTTTCCGAGCGAGCGCGTTGTCACGCGAGCGCGTTGTCACGCGGGCGCGTGGTAGCATGGGCGCGTTATCACGCGAGCGCGTTATCACGCGAGCGCGTCACCACGCGGGCGGCGTTCCTACGCGTATGCGTGCTGCGAACGGGCGCGTTATCACGCGGGCCGAACAGCGGCTATTGGTAAGCAATGATGCAGTTCTGTCAGGGTCCCTGTTGGTCAGGAGGCGGCCCTAATTGTTCCAACGTGGGCGTGGGCGTAGGTTCCTCCATGCTCTCCGTTGGCGTAGCAGCGGCCTCTGTCGGTGTAGCCGCGTCCTCCGTTGGCGTAGCAACGGCTTCCGTCGGCGTAGCAGAAGGCTCTTCCGTTGGTGTAGGCTGCACCGTAGCCGTCGCGGTTGGCTCCGGCGTGGATGTCGGGGCGGGCGTCGGTGACGGGAACGGCGTCGTCGTGACCGGACCCTCCTGGGAGGGCGTTGGTGAGGGGGTAAGTGAGGCAGGGACCGGTGTAAAGGTAGGCGTAATGGTTGGGAATAGGCTTGGCGTAAGCGTTGGCGCCAATGTGCCGGGCACTGTAGGGCTGGACACCCCCTCGGTGAGGGGGGCGGGTGTGCCCTGGCCTCCCGGTGTGCTGGTAACAGGCTGCAAATAACGCGAACGCAAATAAAGGCTGGCGCCTCCCATAGCATACAGGAGCACGATGATTACGCCAGCCGAAGCTTTGGCCAGAATAATAGCCCGCTCATTGTCGGGCATCTCGGTGAATCTCTTCCACCACCCCATGTGTCAGGACAGAACCTCGGCGCAAGGCAAAAGCTCGGGAGACAGACAGGAGCATAACCCGAGCGTGCGGATATCACAATGTGCTATAGCGATCTAATTGCATCGATGAGGGCTTCCCTGGCGGCTACCAGATAGTTCAAGTTGGCCAGCGATGTCCAATGCTCGTCATTCAGGGGTTCAGCGGACCAGGCAGAGCGTGACGTAGACCAGTACACGTGCTTGTCGAGTTTGGCGCACAAGTGGCGTATTTGCAGATCAATGAACTGCAACCGACGCCGGAGGTACGCCTTGAGCATGCGAGGGGGCAACCGCTCTACATCCTCTGAAAGCTGGCTGACGAGCGCCAAGTACCGAGCATAGTTGAAACCTTGCGCTGCTCTTGCCATTTCCCCTCCCCAGTGACATTGGCGGTGATGATAGCATCTGCAATCGCGCCTGTCAATTCACCGCCCTCGTGTTCCGGCCAGCGTCGTTGGCAACCGGCGTTCCCATGAGTGACCGCCTTCTGTAGCGGGCGGAGCGAGCCGTCGTTCAGAAGCAACCCAGTTGGCAGGGCTTGACCCGGAGGTCCAGCGTTTCGATGATGTTGGCGATGCCCAGCCGGGGGTACTTGAACTGATCCGCGATTTCCCAGACGGCGGCGCAAGAGATGCGCCCGTTTGTCGCCTTGGCCTGAAGTGCCGCCTCTATTTCCGGGGGAATATTCGTGGCACGCAAGACGATCTTGCTCTTGCCCTCGGCCTTGGGGCCAAAACCAAACAGGCCGAGCTGGCAGCGATTGAAGCGCAGGTCTGTATTGCGGTTGACCTGTTTGCTTAGTTCAATTGGAGTGATGTCAAACAGGCGGGCTATGTCATGGGCGTCGGCGCAGGCTATTTCGCCTTCTACTGCCCTGTTTTCCAGTTCTTTGATGATGCTGGATTCCATGTGCTTCTCCTTGGCTTAATGAACGCTCTACGTGTGGCAGGGGCCGATGGACTCGAACCAGCGACATGCCGTGTTTGCATCTATATATTAGTCCGCTTGAGCGCAGGAGGCAAGTTACAGTTTGGCGCATTTTTTCGGATTCGTGTTATTCGCGTGGGATGGGCGGCAATACCAGCGCTTGCCTGGCCCATAGCGGGCATGGTAGAATGGGCGCATGGCGGTCGCGCGGCGACGGCCCGGAACGAATGGAGGTGCGTTTGTGAAAACCAAGTCAGTCGCGACCTTTCTGGCTGTGCTTGCGGTGATAGCGATGGTGCTGGCCTTTGGTCTGCGTCGGTGCGGGGCCATGCTGGGCATCGTGACGGAAGAGAGCGCGACAGCGACGCCAGCGGGCGCCGGGGCTGCAATTCGCTTCGAGCCGGACTATGACCTGGCCCTGGCCGCTGATCTGTCGCTACAGGAAGAACAGGTGGGAATCCCTGGTCTCAAGCTGCGTCTGGCGCGCCCGCTGATGTTCGATACGTATCAGGTGCGTGGCCTGGCAGCCGTCCCCGATTATTTCTATGTGGCATCGGTCAAGGCTGATATGGAGCGGGCTATGCTGTATCAGGTGCGTCGGGACACCTATACGGTGGATAAGGAGCGTGAGCTGGAATGGGAGGGAAAATACCGCTTCGGAGGGTTGCATCTGGGGCCTGATGGCCTGATGGCGGTGTTGGCTGGTAACGCTCAAGATGCCACATCGGTGGTGTTGCGAATGGACCCGCAGTCGCTGGAGACTATCGGGGCGTTCGAGGTGCCGGATCAGATTCGGGCGGTGGCTCAGGCGGGAGATGGCAACATCTATGGGATCAATGAAAGCTCGGAATTCTTTTACCGATGGGCCACCGATGGGACGCTGCTGGAGCGGTCCGCGAATGGATTTGGGACGTCGTACTATGATATGGCGGTTGTCCGGGGCAGCCTGGTGTGCAGTGGGTATTGGCGCGATCGGGGTATTGGGGTGATAGACGTGATTGACCCGACCAGCTTTACGCTGCTAGCTCGCCACCCGGCCTATGCGCACAGCATGGGGGGGCGCTGGGTGACGCAGTTGGGGTTTGATTGCGTGAATGGCGAGTTCTTGTTTCTGCCCGACGATGGGAACCTGCCCATGCTGCTCACGTATGTGCTGGCGGATGATATGACGCTGGAGGAGTATATTCCGAGCAGCGGCCAATGATGGGCTGCATGGCGCTGATTGTATAGTATTCGTAGCCGCGCTTTCGGCGACGCCTGGGGTCCTCGAAAGCGCGGCTATGATGTGTGATAGGCTATTGATCGTGCGGCCCGATGTAGATACCCAGATTGTTGTCCCATTGCCACCGACCAGCGCCACCTGTTGCTTGCTCATCCAGTTGGGCGTCGAGCCTGTCCCAACCGGCGCGGATGCGGGCCTGGGTTTCCTCCCAGGGGCGCACGCCACTGAGCGAGTCGGACGCTTCCACGTTGCAGGCTCCTACGGCCACGGCAGAGGTGGCCGTCTGGACAGCATCCAGCCCCTTGAGCAGACCCGCCAGAAAACCGGCGATGGTCGAATCGCCAGACCCCACGGTATTGACGACGTTCACGCGGAAGCAAGGCGCCCACAGTTCGCGCCCCAGCCAGTTGCCTGACAGCGGCCCGCAGCGGCCAATGTTTTCCAGGTGGTCTGCTGTTCGCAGGTACAGCCCCCGATGGCCGGTCTTGATCGCCAGAATCTTGGTGCCCAGGGCCAGCGTTTCCTCTGCCAGGGAGCTGATCTCGTCTGGCGTGAGGGCGTCGAGCATGTGGGCTGGGCCGACGGTGCGCCGCAACTCGTCAAACCGCTCGCGCCGCAGCATGTAGAGCAGCTCTTCGGCGCTGGGCAAAAACACGTCCACGTAGGGCAGGACGCGCTTGAGGATCAGAGGCCAATCGGCCTTGCCTGCGGGGCGGGTGGGGTCGGGCATAGCCATATCCATAGACGTTGTCACGCCGTGGGCCTTGGCCTCGCGAAAGATGGTGGTTAGCTCGATGCCGCTATCGGCGTACATGCGCCGCATGAGTGGCGGGTAGCCAAAGTGGAACAGCCGCGCCTGGTCGAGCAGGTCGGGCGAAACGTCCTCCGGCCCGAAGGTGTTGTTCGTGCCGGGGCAATGCAGGAAGGTGCGGTCAATGCCGGGCGGGCTGATGACGACGGTGTAGGAGCTTGGTTCGCCGTGACCCACAGCCAGATGCTCGGTGAGCTTGGGATCGCGGGCGGCGAGAATATCGCGGGTCAGGTTGGCGATGGGATCATCGCCGAGGCGGGCCACCAGGCGCACGTTGAGGCCTAGGCGATGCAGGGCAATGCCGGTGTTGGAAACAGACCCTCCGGTGGAGAGGACTGCGCCGCCAACTTCGGTCAGGCGTCCTGGCGCGAGAAAGTTGTCCGAGGCGGCGGTGGCCTCGTCGTTGATCTGCGGGATGATGTCCACGCACAAGTGTCCGGCAGCGATGGCGTCGATCATGTTATGGCTCCGAATGAGATGCTAATAGTGTAATTGGGGTGGACCTCCCCCCAATGCTCAGATTTTGCGAAAGGGCAAAGCGCTCACCCAAAAGTAGGGCGAGGGCAGATGAGCTACATTATACCACGGCTGATGGACAGCCGCAACGCCAGCTTGATCAGGCATCGCTACGGAAGGGCGACCCACGAAGGGCGTCGATGGACTGGCGGCTGCGGGCGATATAGTCGCGCAGTTCTTCCAGGCCATATTGGCGGGCCAGTTCGCGGGCGCTCACCCCTGGCTGAGTGGCGCGCAGCACGATCCACTTTTCGCGTTCCAGCGCTTTCTCCTGGGTGACGACCTGGCCGCGTTCTGCAAGCAGCCGGTCGCGCTTGTCCAGGTGGAAATCATAGTGATAGATGCCGCGATCCAGGTCGAGCGTGACGCGGGTGATCTGCAGGCCGTCGCCCCTGGCGTAGAGAATCTGCTCGCCGGTGATGTCGTAGACAAAGCAATCGCTCTCTTGCGTGGCGGAGACAATGTAATAGTGATGGTTCAGCGCGTGCGCCTGGAGGCTGGTTCCGGCGGAATAGGCGCTGGCCCAGATGACAAGCTCGGCGCCCTGGTCGGCGAGTTGCTGCCAGATTGCCGCAAAGTTGACATCAAAGCAGATGGCCATGCCCACCCTGCCAAAATCGGTCTGGCAGACGGGCACCTGGCTGCCCGGCGACACGGGCGGCTGCACGTCAAACTCGGACCAGAAGGGGTACACCTTGTCATAGACGCAGGCCACGCTGCCTGCGCGGTCCAGCAGCACCGCCGAATTGAGGCGCAGGCCGCCGTCCCGCCGGTCCAACGGGCAGACGATGTAGGTATGATGGCGGCGGGCCAGAGTAGACATGAGTTGCACGGTGGGGCCGTCGAGCGGCTCCGGCTCGTGGCCCGCCTGCCCCAAAAAGGTCTCTGGCAGGGCGATGAGGTCGCAGCCTCGCTGGCCTTCGGCGTCTACGAGGCTGCCTACTTCGTCCAGGCTTCTGCCCACAGGGAAGCTGATGGAAACGATGCGGGCAGGGCGACCGATGGTGGTGTTCGGATGATCTGTCATGTGATGCTCCTTTGGTAGTACGCGCTCGCTATGGTGGGCGGGCGGTGGTTCCCCTATGGGCAGGCAGGCTCAGTCCAAGCGCAGCCCCTCGCCCGGCGCCCAGATGATATAGTCGTCCCCAACCCAGATACGCAAGCCCTCGCCGTCCGGCTCTGAAGCGATGCTGGGCGGATTCTCCCCCTTCATCAAGGGGTAGAGCAGGGTGATGTACAGCATCTCTTTTTGCAGGCCATCGGAGGCCAGCTGAATGTCGCGCATGATGGGGGCATCGGGGGCGCGGCGCGACTCGCTGACGCGATATTCGAACACGACGGGCATCAGCACCTTGACGAGCATATCGGCCTCTTGCCCTGCCAGGGAAATCGAGTCCCCGTCTACGCTGACTTCGCTGAAGGTATGCAGATTATACTCGATGGAACTGGGCACGCTAGTCGTCACTTCGTCGGCGATGACGATATAGCCGCGTCGGTTCGGGTGCCGCCTGCGGTCTTGGCGGCGGAACAGAACCCGGCGTAGCACCTCTGCATCGGGATAGTTGCCCGACACGTCGCTCTCGATGATGGCGTATTCCGCGGCATGACTGTAGCGCCGAATGACCGGGTCGGCGGGGATCTGGTTGCCCTCGTTAATGGTGATGGTGTTGTGGGCGACGGTGCTTTGCAGGAATCGGTTGCGTGGGTCGCCGTAGCGGCCTATGCCCTGGTCGGGGCAGAGGCGCTCGCGGTAAGCCTCCAGGACGAACGAGTTCTTGTCTAGATGCTGGTGGCCTGCCCCCCAGATGCCCGACTCGATGCTGAAGAGAATATCGCCCACCTCCCAGCCGCTCCGCAAGACGATCCACCCGGTGCCGGAGAACTGTTTGGATAGCGCCAGTTCGGGCCGAGCGATGGCGTCCCAGTCCTGATACCAGAGCAGGCTGAAGAACAGGTCGCCGTAGATATGGCGTTTGCCCGATGTCTCTTGCCAGGCCCACTGGGCGTGCGGGTGGCGGAGCACCGTGGCAAAGAACAGCCCCGCATCCTCGGCGTTCCAGGGGCCATAGTTGCTGTCGTTGATGCCCAGTACGTTGAACTCGTCCGAGACCATCGAGCGCATGTAGATGGGCAGGTCAATGCTATCGCGCAAAGGCTGGGTGACATAATCCTCGATTGGCTTGCCGGAGACATACGCCAGAAGTGGCAGGCTGCGGGTCACATATTTCGTGGTGGCGGCCCAATAGGCTGGCCCCTCGGTGGTGGCTCCGTCCTCTAGATAGCAGAGGTTGATGCTTTCGCGCATGTTGGTGTCGTATTGGGCGCAGAAGCGTTCCAGCCAGGGGTAGCGGTGGGTGATGGCCAGGGTTTGGATGAGCGCGCCATAGTTGAACCAGGGGCCCTGGTTCATGTGGCGGATATAGGCCCTGGTGTTGATATAGTCGTTGATCCAGTACCAGCTTTTCCAGAGGATGGCCTCCTCGACGCGGGCGCGCTCTTGATCGGTGAGCGTGTTATAGATCCAGTTGTAGGCCAGGGCAGCCAGCGGCCCGACGATGGATTCGCAGAATGGGCCGCCATGCCCGCCCCAACCCACGGGATACTTGGACACCATGCCATAGCTCCATCTGTCCAGGGCGGCCATTGCCAGCAGCACCCGTTTGGCCTGCTCGGCGTAGCGGAGATCGTCGGTCAGCACGTACATGAGGCCGCATGTTTCGAGGATGTCGGCCCAAGGCTGGGTGGGCGTCCAGGGGCGCAGCCATTCGTGCGACGCAAAGGGGTAAAAGTCCCCGATAAATGGCGTGGGGTCATAGCCGAGATAGCTGTTGGCGCGCTCCTGAAGCTGCGAGAACATCTCGGCAGGGTGGCCTGCCCGTATCTTGGCGCGCAGCCCGGCGATGTCGTCCCGACTCAGGTAGAGCCAGGCCGGGAACTCGCGCTCTGTGAGCTTGTACCGTTCGGTGATTTCGCCGGAGAGCGGGCGGGTGGGGCGTTCGTCGGGATATTGCGGTGGGTTAAAGCCCTTTTCCTCGGCGGTGATAAAGTGAAAATGGTATTCCAGCGTTGTCGGGCTGTCGGGGGTGAGCCGGTCTGCTCGATCCCCGCAGTGGAAATAGAGTTCTTCCAGGCGCTCGCCCTCCAATTGGCCGCGATATTCGTGCCAGTCGTCGCGTCCCGGCTGCGGGGGGCAGATGTCTCGCATCTGGCCGTCTATACGGGCGGAAAAGCCAAAGGTGGCGTCGGAGGGGAGGGCCGCCTGCACGCGTAGGGCCTGCAAATTGGAGATATTCAGGTAGACGGGCCGCCAGAAGGTCATGCTGCTGGGGGTTTGCGGGTCGCGGCGGCGAAGCAGCAACATGGCATTCCAGAGCCGCCCCAGGTTGACGGTGTTGGGGTCGCAGGTCTCTTCCTTGATCTGCCAGCGTCGCACGGGAGATAACTGCTCGTTGTAGAAGGGTTCGACGAGGTATTCGCCCCCGCCGATATCCCAGATGGGGGCCTGGTCCGACCATTGCAGCTCGCCCAGCCGCAACACGGTGGGGCCGAGCGGCCCTTCGACGCCTCGAAACTCGATCTCCTGGATAAAGTGCCAGGATGGGCTGCCGACACGCGTGAAGGCTTCTGTCTCCAACTGGATCAGGTTCCAGCCGGTCCATTCGATGGCAAAGGTGGCGTGGTAGTAGCTGTTGATATCGGGGGTCAGGACGGTGACGGTGATGCGCGCGCCGGTCATCCGCTCTGCATGTACCCAAAAGGCCAGCATATTGCTATATTCGGCCTCTGGGATGGGGCCGGTGCGCCGGACGGTATCACCGGCGGCGAGTTCCCATTTGAGCGTCTCGCGTCCGTCGCGGGTGATTTCGCGATCGGCGACACCTGCCCCTTCCCAGGCTTGAACAGTCGTCATTCTCTTGTTTCCTTTCTCTCAAACGCTGCCCATCATCCGACCTGCTCCAGAACTCGTGCTGGGATGGTTGCCCATCCCGCGCAGGCTATTGGAAAGCGACGGAATGTAGAGACAGCATCCTTGTCAGGTGTAGGAACCTGCGAAAGGAAGAATGACTAGAAAAGGCCCGACGATGGCCCTGATTATCCTGTTGTCATGAACCGCCAGCGTATGTCGGCGTAAGAGGACGCCCAACCCTCTTCGGGTCTGGTAACAGCCACCTGCGGCTGGCCGTCGGCCCCTACCCGCGCTTCCAGCGTCCACCAGCGATAGTCGCCCCGCTCGTAGGCATAGGTCTCGCCGTCGTCGTCGTACAGGCGAAATTGGCCGGGAGCCGTGCCGTAATAGCGCACTTCCAAGGGCACCTGCTCGCCGGGCTGTGGGGCGTGGTCTAGCGGGGGCATCATCGGGATGATGGCGCCGTCGCGGGCGAATACGGGAATGCGGTCCAGGCCGGGGCTGACGCGAACCTTGCGGTCCCCTTCAAACCGCTCGCCGGTCTCGAAATCGTACCAGATACCGGCGGGCAGGAACACCTCGCGCATCAACTCCTCGGCAAAGAGCGGGGCGACGAGCAGCGAATCCCCGGCCATATACTGGTCGTCCGCGTCGAGGGACTCTAGCCCCGCCGGAGTGGGGTGTTTGGCGATTTCCAGGGCCATCGCCCGGAAGGGGGGCGTGCCGTCGTGGTGATAGCGGGCAAAGGCCGAGTAAAAGTAGGGCATGAGCCGCATCCGAAGCTGGAGATACTTTTTGATGATATGCTCCACTTCGGGATAGGACCAGGGCTTGGTGCGGTCGGACCAGGCGTTGAGCATAGCCAGGGGCGAGAAGCAAACCGCCTGCATGCGGCGCACCCATTCCTCGGCGCTGCGTGCCCCCCGGATTTCGGGGGTCCACAGCAACCCGCTAAAGCTGGCATTGCACAGGGCGCGGACGAACTGGCGATGGTCGTACAGGTCCGAGTAGAGCACGCTGGGGAACGATGACGCGCCGGTGGTGGTGGCGCGCACCAGGCCGTAGGTGCGCCGATTGCGGCGGCGGAACATGTCGGTGGTCATCTTTTGCAGCAACAAGCCATACACCTGGCGCAGTTGCTCCCCGTCGTGGCCGGAAGGAAAAGTGGCGTGAGCCGGGAACATCCAGGAGGCGCCGGTCAGCTCGCTGCCATCGCACTCGTCCAGCTTGTAGCCAGAGACGCCGATAGAAAGATGGTCCGCGTCGTGCTGCTCTTTAAGCACGGCCTGGGCCTCTTCCAGCGTATAGTCGGGGGCAAGTCCTCCCCAGACGGTGTGCGAGCCGGAGAATGGTTCCAGCCGGGGATAGATGCGGGCCGAAGGATGCACCCAGGCGTGTTCCCACAGGTTGATGCGAAAGCCATCTTGCGCCATGCGCTCCACAAACTCGGCGGGCTTGGGGAAGCGCTCCGGCGACCACTCGTAGGTGGAGGGGTAGCTATGGCTATGCCAGCCCGGTTCCAGGCCGATCACATCGCAGGGGAACCCGCGCTGGCGGAACTCGCGGGCCTCCTGGATGGCCTCCTCGTCGGTAAAGGGGAGCGGCACGCGATGCCAAAAGCCCAGCCCCCAGCGCGGCGGGAGTGCGCCGCCTCCACAGAGCAGGTTATAGCGCCGGACGACGTCGAGCAGGGTGGGGCCAGCGAGAACGTACACCTCGGCGCCCGCGGCGGGCACAACGATCTCGACCAGTTCCGAGCGAGGCGTGGCCTGCCAGTTGGGGTCGGTGTTGCGGTCCTTAATCTCGACAGGGTCTTGACGGCGCAAGGTAGAGCCGCAGTAGATAGTGACGATGCGGGCTGTATTGACCAGCACGCCATAACCATCGCTGGAAAGGTAGAATGGTACGGGGGCGTGCGTCTCTCCGGTATCCTGGCGCGGATCGCTGTTCACGCGCAGGTAGCGGGTGCGCCCGCGATGATTTAGCCGCATGAATTGCAGGCCGAGGCCATAGATATGCTCGTCCGGGGTAAGCGGCAGGCAGATCACCGTTCGCCGCGGGTTCACCTCAGCGGCGATGGTGGCCTGATCGAGTGGGAATGGAGCCGCACCCATCGCCTCAAGAGCTTGACGGCGGGGCGGGATGCCCAGGAGGGATAGGGGATCCAATCCCTCTGGCGTGCCTATAGTTGCTTTCCAGATTCCAGGGGCCTGCTCGGCCCATCGTAGCGTTTCCATCTCCTATACCTTTGTCTGATCGGATTCTAGATGGCGATTCCACGCCAGTCGAGTTCTACCGGCGCTCGGCGACTGCCAGATGTGGCTATCGCTTCGATGACCACGTCGACGTTGAACCCATCCACGACGTTGGGGCGGCCCTGTTCGCGCCTGGTGAGGCAATCGTAAAAGTACTGCACTTCGACGTCGAACGGGTTGACGGGAGCAAAGCGGTACTCGGTGACGGTTTCGGTGGTATTGTCATAATGCACCAACAGCGCCGGGTTGTTCTCCGGGTGGTCCCACTGGACGGTATAGACTTCCAGTTGGCCGTTGACGCCGCTGATCTTGATGAACTCGTCCCACGAGTTGCGCTCATAGCCGATGCGCTTAAGCGGGTGGGTAGCCGTCTCAAAGCTGACCACCATGCCGTTGGGGTACTCTAGCAGGGCGGTGGCCTTGCGGTCAAAGTCGGTCCCCGGCACATAGTCCACGTTAGCGTACAGGCTGGCGGGGCGGCCAAGCAGGTGCATGGTCATGTCGAGCATGTGGCTGCCCGCGCACTTGACTACAGCGCCGCCGTACTTTTGGGCGACCCATTCCCAGCCCTGGATGTTGTCCAGTTCGTAAAAGTTGCCCCACTGCTGCCAGGCCCGCACCTGGGCACTGAACAGTCGCCCCAACTGGGGCAAAAGCTCTTGCGCCTTTTGCACTGCCGGGAAAAAACGCTTCATAAAGGCGGTGAAAAAGAGCTGGTTCGAGGCAAGGGCGGCCCGGGCTACTTGCTCGGCCTCGTCCGCGTTTTCGGTCATGGTCTTTTCGCAGATCACATCCTTGCCCGCTTCCAGTGCGGCCAGGCAGATATCGCGATGATATTTGCTGTTGGTGAGCACGCTGACGACGGTTACCTCCGGGTCGGCCAACAGTTCCCGGTAATCCGTCGAAAAGCGCGCGCCAAAGGTCTGCACGTAGGGCTGGGCGGCGTCCGGCACAACGTCGGCGATGTGGACGACGCGCGCGTCGCATTTTGCCAGGGCGTGAAAGTGAAAGCGGGAGATGCCCCCGCAACCGATGATGCCGAATTTGGGTTCCATCTGGGCCTGCTCCTCATGTTCTGGTTGGCATAGCGTGTTCGTCTATGGCGGATGGATGCGGTAGCGCGAGAGTCTGGCGGGGTAGCGGCGAGGCGATCATGGCTGGGTCGCGATTGCTGACTACCCTCGCATTATAACATAAAACAAAAGACGTCGTCGAGCGCAGTGCTTCAGTGCATCCGTCGGTGTTACGTTTACGCCTTGAGCGTTTGCTTGAGGAATTTCAGCCCGATTGCCAGGCCCTCATCGAACCGCTCGCCCGCGAATACGGGGTCTTCGTGTTCGATGACGACGCCCGCGTTATACCCCACCTCGACCAGGGCTGTGGTGATGGCGTCCCAGTCTACTTCGCCCAGGCCAGGGATGCGATAGCGCCACCAACCGCGACCATAGATGCCCACGCGAGAGAACTCGTCGGCGAATATTTCGGTGTCCTTGGCGTGCATGAACACCATGCGGTCGGCGAAATCGCGGATCACGGCCACATAGTCGGCTCCTTGCCAGTACAGGTGGGAGGGGTCATATTCCAGCCCCACGGCCAGCGACGGGACGGCGTCAAAGAGCCGCTCGAACATTTCGGGGGAGTAGGCCAGGTTGCGAATGCGAATCCCCTGGTCAATGCTGACGGCGGGCCAGTTCTCTATGCCGATACGAACGCCCTGGGCCTCGGCCATGCGCGCATATTCCCCAAACACCTGAGCGAACAGGGCTACCTGGTTGGCGGGCCACTCGTGGGGATCGGCCAGCGCCAGAGTGGTGACGATGTTCGTCCCCAATTGCGGGGCCAGTTCGATGGCGAATTGCATATTCTTGCGGCCCTGGGCGCGGACTGCGGGGTCCGGGGAAAGGTGCTGCTCGCCCATCAGGCCGACGGTCAGCACTCGAGTGCCGGTTTCGGCCATCAGGTCATTCAGGCGTTTGGTGTCGTCTGCTGTCCAGGTCTGTGGGTCACAGGGGCCACCCGTGCGGAAGCCTAGCTCCACGCCATCGAACCCCAGGCGAGCGGCCTGACGCAGGACATCTTCGGGCTTGCCGTTGGCTACGAAACCGATATTCATGTCATTTCTCCTTGTCAGTTGTGCGTATATGTGGTGGGCGACTGGTTGTGCCAGGTTGTATGCTGGTTGCTGGCTGCGGCCCCTGGGCGTCATGGTAGCGCGAATTGGGCATAAGATCAAGGCTGCCAGCGCACAAGCCGGGACAGCTTGATGTCCTCCGGCAGATTGGCGGCTAGTAGCTCTGCGCCAGCTCTTGGGCGATGTCCGTCCAGATGGTAAAGCGTTCGGGATGATGATCGCAGGTGTGAGTATCCTTCAAGATCATCTCGATGACGCACCCCCGCGTAACCTGTAGGGTGTGCGCGATATAGTCCTTGATCTTGTCCGGGCTGAACTGCCCGACCAGGTGGGCCGGGTGGGGCTTCCAGGAAAAGATACAGTTCGCCTGGAGCTTTTCGGCGCAGCGGTCTACGTTGGCAAAGGGCGAGATGGAGATGCGGCGCAAGTTGGGAATGGTGAACACGTCGTCCAGCTTGTCGGTGAGGTCTTCGCAGCAGCCGTAGCCGTTGAGGCCAAAAGGCTCGAGCAGGCGCTTTTCATAAGGCAGGATGAACTCGGCGTGCATGGGCGGGGAGACCTGGGCCATCTCCTGGGCCTCGGCGGAGGCCCACATATCGCAAGGGCGAATGCGCTGTGGGTCATAGTCGGGGCGAGGGAGTTCCGTGGTATAGCCCACGCCGCCGGACGAGTGATATGTGCTGTCGTTGTTCAGGCTCAACAGGTTGAGGTCCACGTACTGTTGCACCAGCCGACGGTTGCCCTCTTCCAGGATGGACATTGCCTCGTGGAGCATGGCGGGCTGGTCGTACATATCCCACATGACCTGCTCCAGCCCCCGCAGGCCGGTGTACTGGCTCATCAGGTGGAAAGAGATATGGCTGATGCCTTTGAGCTGCACGTCAAGGATGTCGCCGAACAGGTCTTGAGCTTGCTCTAACCTTTGCGCGGTGGCCTCCGGGTCGTGATGCACCTGGGGGAATTGGAGCTTTTGCAGGTCGGCGGGTTCCTTGATGACCGGGTCAAAGGCCCATGCGCCGAGTTGCTCTGTGCTGGGTTTGTGTCTGGCTTCGAGGCCCCAGCCGGTTTGGGTGATTGCTTTCTGGACGACCCAGCTTGATTCGATGGGTGTGTCGTCGTGGATATGCTCATGGTGGTAGATGCGTCGCCGCAGTTCCCACTCGATCCGGCGGGCCTCCTCGCCCTCGCATTGTAGGACGCTCTCTGGAAGCAGCTCGCGCCAGGAGCCTTCGGGGAAAACGAGAATCATGGGGCGCACGCGCTCGAGTCGGTTATGGCGCACCCACATTTGCCGCCGCTCTTCCATGATGGGCAGGCTGGCGATGTCAGCTACGCGCCGGGCGAGGTCCACGATGATGGCGCGGTCTCGATGTGTGATCATGGCATGTTCCTCTGCTCAAGTGAAAAACGGTCTGTCAGAATGAGGCGCTTACAGGCGACCGGCAGCCCACAGGATGCCACGGCCCAGAACGGTGCGAAAGTTGGGGTTGGTGAAGGTCTGGTTATCGTGGCCGCCCTCGTAGCAAAAGACGCGCGCGTTGCGGTATTGTCTGGTCCATGCCAGGGTGTGCATGCTTCTGGGGTGATTCGTGGTCAGCAGGATATGGCTGCCCTCCCCCGCGTCGTCCATCGTGTAGGTCTCGTCTACCATTTCCCAGGGGGATAGCCCTTGGGTGATGGGGTGGTTCGGGTCGGCGATTTCGGTATAGACGCGCTCATCGTGATAGAAGCCAAAGCGGCGGTCCGGGATGCCCATGATGTCGGTCCAGAGCTGCCAACCGGGGAAGGCCAGCAGGGCGTGATGGAGCACGACGATGCCCTGATTGGTCTCACCCAGCTCTTCCAGTGCCTGGCGCATGGCAGCCTGGGCAGGGCCTGCGTTGGGGTCGGGGGTCTGCTGGTGAAAGTTGTAGAACAGGACGACGTCATACTGCTGTCGCGCATGGGCGACGTCCGCGACATAATCTTCCATGTGTTGCGGGTAATAGTCTATGCCCGGCAGGCTACGAAAGCAGTGGTGAAAGCCGGGAACCTCGAAGGGATGCTGGCCGGTAACGACGGCCACGGTGACCCGGTCGGTATGGAACAGGTCGCTCATGGTAAGCCTCCTTGTAGCAGTGCTTTGGGACGACAGGCTAATGGTAGCGATCGTTGGCGCGTGTCTGGGGCAGACTGGGTGTAATGTATATCGGCTATTGCTGGGCGTCAAGGCGTTCGGGCGACAGCTTCCCGGCACTGAAAGTGCCGGGCTGGTGTAAATAAAAGTGCACTAAAGTGTACTACAGAATAGTTAACACGTTTATGAATTTTGACTATTAATCTAGGTAACCCGCTGTGGCTGCGGCCCGCGCCGAACGCCTAGCACTAAAGTGCCAGGCTGGTG
>JAAYXX010000403.1 GCA_012515695.1 Chloroflexota bacterium | reverse complement strand
TATGAACCCATGTTCATGACCGACTGCCCCGGCCTGATCTTCCCGTGGAGGGAAGACCAAGCGCGCTCTGATGAGCAATGGCTCACGCGAGTCATCCACACCCGCGATGGGGAATGGGTGCGGCGAGTGCCCCGCGACTGGAGCGCCTGGGGCGGCGATGACGCGGGCTTTCCTGTGCAGACCGAGGCCGACCACGCCAAGCTGGTGCAGGTCTGCGAGGAAATCGGCGATCGAGAGGCCGACATTCGGGCCTATTTCCGCCAGTTTCGCGAGCGGGTGGGCGAAGAGGGCGTCATTGTCATCGGCCATCCCCATGTGACCTGGCTGGCCTACCAGATCGGCCAGGAGATGTCACACTATCACTACAGCGACTATCCCGAAGCCTATCAGCGCAGCATGGACGCCATCTGCAAGGCGGCCCTGTTCATCTTTGACATCGCCGTGCAAGAGGGCATCGACTTTATGAGCGAATCCAGCGCCGGGCTGGAATTCACCTCCCCCCGGCTATTTGATGTGCAAGACCTGCCCTATCTGCGCGCCCTGTCCGACTGGACGCACGCGCACGGCTCGCTGTTCTGGTATCACAACTGCGGCCTGACCCGCCCGTTGATCCTCTCCGGTCGGTTCAACCTGTTCAACGCCGACGTCATCGAGACAGTTTCCCCGCCGCCCGAAGGGGACAACGCCGATCTAGCCGAGACCCGCCGCCACCTGGACAGTAGCATCTGCTCCAAGGGCAACCTCAGCTTGATTCTGTTGCGCGACGGGACCGTGGACGAAGTGGTTGACGCCACCCGGCAGATGGTTGCCGCCGTGCGCGGCTGGGCGCACATCCATTCCACCGCCGACGCCGTGTTGACCAATACCCCGCCAGAGAATTTCATCGCCTTTGTGCGGACAGCGCGGGAGGAGGCAGAGAAGCTTCAGTAGTAGGCCAAATAGCTGTTGCTCAATCGTAGCTTGATGTGTTAGGCTAGGGAAAAGCTCGCCCTGCACGGGGCCTGAACCTTGCGCCCACAGGGCGAGCAATCACGGTATATAACGGATTCAGGAGCGAAAGCACAATGAGTTATCAACGCGCACTGGACATCATTCACCTGCGGCCTACCAGCGGCATCGGTGAGCAGGAAACGCTGGATCATCCGGGGCTAATGGCCGCTGTTACCGGGCGGGACCCCTGGGAAAACCCGCATCAAGCCTATATAGACACCTACAAGGCTCTGGATGTGGACTGGATCATGGGCATCCCCAACCCGCGCCTGGCGCGAGATACGTTTGCCAAATCCTCCAGCGTCGAGGTGGGGCGCGGTGGCCGCATGACCGAGTGGGGCCTGTCGGGCAGCTATTGGCGAGAGGAATACCTGTTCCACGATGTAGAGGACGTTCTCCGCTATGACCCGCTGGCCAACGAGCCGCATGTAGAGATGGTCTCCGATCAGATCGGCAAGCGCTCCGCCGAGCACGTACAGCGCCAGCAAGCCGAGGTGGGTGACTCGCTGCTCATCAGCAGCATCTACTATACCACCCTGTTCCAGTGGGGCATTATGGTGTTTGGCTGGCCGCTGTTCCTCACCGCCGCCGGAGCCGAGCCGGACCGCTTCCAGCGCGTGTTAGAGGGCTTTGCCGAAATTTCGCGCCGCAATCTCGCCGATTGGGCCGCCACCAAGCCGCCCCTCGTGCTGATTCACGACGACATTGCCATGCAGCACAGCATGGTCTTTCACCCGCGCTGGTATCGCCAACGGTTGTTCCCTCTGTATGAAAAGCTCCTGGAACCGCTGTTCGCCGACCCCGACATCCGCGTCTGCTTTGTCTCTGATGGCGACTATACCCCCGTGCTGCCTGACCTGGCGGCCCTGGGGTTCCACGGCTTTTTGATCAATCCCAACATGGACCTGGGCGCAATCGCCGCCCAGTATGGACGCGACCATTTCCTCGTGGGGAACGTGGATACAGCGGTGCTCACCTTTGGCAATGCCGACGACATACGCCACGAAGTAGAGCGCGCAGTGGAACAGGCCAAGCCCTGCGCGGGACATTTTATCAAGGCGATGGGCGATCTGCCCCACAATATCCCGCTGGATAACATCCGCACGTATTTCGATACGGTGGCGCGCTATCGTTAATAGAACAGGGGCGTGCAGACCGCAACTGCACGTAGAGGACAACTAAATGACTACTGCAACAGCCACAAAACAGTGGACCTGCCAGGAGCGCCTGGACGCGCTACGCAGAACCAAGCTGGCCTATACCCGCGAAAAACAAGAGATAATCGGCTCGATGGATTATGACGACTGGGGCCTGATCCTGCCGCCAGAAGAATACCGCGAAGTGGTCCGGTCGGTCAGCGGTTCCGGCGTCGAAGTGGTCGAAGTGCGTATCAAAGGCGTCGAGATCGAGAGCAACCACCCCTCCGGTGGCTTTTTCGGCCCCAAAGCTTGCGGCGAGAACTATCGCCGGCTGCTGGACGCGCATCCGGTCTATCTCGACCCGATGTCTAGCCTGGCCGGGGGATATATGGTCAACTTTTACGCCTATCGCAAGGTGGGCTGGAACCCCGACTATGATTTTTCGCATCTCATGCCAGAGCGGCAAAAGTATCAGCTTGTGGGCGCTATCGGCGGCATCCAGCACTTTTGCCAAGACTTGCAAATCGGCCTCGACCTGGGCTGGGGCGGCCTCCTGAACAAGATTCGCCACTACCGCCCGCAACACCCGGAAGCCTCCGATTTCTACGACGGGCTGGAAAGCGTCGTGCTGGGGGCGCAGGATTGGATTCGGCGGCACGTCGTCGCGGCCCGCCACATGGCTCAGGAGGAGCAGAATCCCCAACTGCGCCAGAACCTCCTGGAAATCGCCGACATGAACGAGCGGCTGGTGGACGCGCCCCCGGCCACCTTTCGCGAAGCCTGCCAGTGGATCCTGTGGTATCAGATTTTCTCCCGCATGTACAACGGCAGCGGGTCGCTGGGTCGCCTGGATGCCCTGCTCAAGCCCTACTATGAGCGCGATACCGCAGCAGGCATTCTGACGGACGAGGACGCTATTCTGCACATCGCCTCCTACCTGGTGCGCGAGACGGGCTATATTCAGGTGGGTGGCCTGGATGCCAGCGGCCACGACGTAACCAACCCCGTCTCCTATCTGATCCTGGAAGCCGCGCACCGCCTGCGTATACCCGCCAATATCGGCGTCTGCGTGGGCAAGGGGGTGGACCCCGGCCTGTTGCGGCGGGGCGTGGAAATCCAGTTCGAGGACAAGGCTGCTATGCCCAAGTTCCTGGGCATGGACGCGCTCATCGAAGGGTTTGTCAAGAACGGCTATCCGGTCGAGCTGGCCCGCGAACGGGCCTATTCGGGCTGTCACTGGTTCGCCATTCCTGGCCGGGAGTATACCCTCAACGATCTGGTCAAGATCAACCTGGCCGCTGTCCTGGACGTGGCCCTGAAAGAAATGTTTGCCGAGTCCGACGCGCCCAGCGTGGCCGAAGCCTGGCAGCGATTCGAGTCGCACTTGCGCCGTGCGGTGGAGGTCACTGCCGAGTCCATCGACTTGCAGATCGAGCACATGCACAAGATTTTCCCCGAACTGGCGCTCGACCTGTTGTGCCACGGCCCCATCGAAAAAGGGCTGGACGCCTCTCACTTTGGCGTAGAGTATTACAACATAGGCGTGGATGGCTCGGCGCTGGCGATAGCAGCCGACTCGTTTGCCGCCATGCAGCAGCGCATCGAGCAGGAACACCGCCTGACGTGGGCACAGTTGCAGCATTACCTGGAGACGGATTGGGCTGGCCCGGAGGGGGAGCAGGCGAGGCTAATGATGCAGAGTACCCCCCGCTATGGCAGCGGTGGCTCTCTGGCCGACGAGTATGCCGTCCGTATCAGCCAGCTCTTTACCCGCCTGGTCAAGGAAAAGCCCACCCCTGGCGGCCTGAACATGATCCCCGGCCTGTTCTCTTGGGCCGCAACAATTAGCATGGGGGCTGGCCTGGGAGCCACGCCCAACGGGCGGCACGCGGGCGCGCCCATCTCGCACGGCGCCAACCCCAACCCCGGCTTTCGCAAGGATGGCGCCCCCAGCGCAATGGCGACGGCCATCGCCCAGGTGCAATCGGGCTATGGCAACCCCGCGCCCATGCAGATCGAGTTCGACCCCGGCATCTCGCGGGATGAGGGCGGCCTGGAGAAGGTGATGAGCCTGATGCAGACCCATTTCGAACTGGGCGGCACCGAGATCAACATGAACGTGATGGACGCGGACAAGGTGCGCGAGGCCCACAAGGACCCCAGCAAATACCCGGACTTGATCGTGCGGGTCACTGGCTTTAGCGCCTACTTTGCCAGCCTGTCGCCCGAGTTCCGGCAAATCATCGTAGACCGGATCGTCGCCGACGCATAGGCGCACATCGTCACAACACCACGCCCTGACCGGTTGGCTGCCATTCCGCCGCCGGTCAGGGCTTTTGTGTTTGCCCCAGCAGGGTATTCGCGGGTACAATTCCCATTGGGCGCTGCCTTGATCCTCCGTGTCGGCTCTACGCAGCGCGGCTCCCGGATTGCTGATAACCAGGCATGCGATAATCAACCATTGTTCTCGTAGTATTGGTGGGGCGATATCACAATACCTTGGGAGGGTACAGATGCAATATCGAACTCTGGGCAATACGGGGTTACGCGTGTCCGTGATCGGGTTGGGGTGCGCCGGGTTGCGAAACCCGCATACAGACTATGCCGTGCAGATCATCCACCGCGCACTAGAGTGCGGCATCAACTACTTTGACAACGCCAAGGGATATGGTGACGCCGAGATCAAGATGGGTATCGCCCTGGAAGGTCGCCGAGACGAGGCCATCATCTCGACCAAGACGGGCGCAAAGACGCGCGACGACGCCTGGCGAGATATCGAGTCATCGCTCAAACGCCTGCGCGTAGACTATGTGGATAATTTCCACCTGCACGCCCTATCCTCTGAGGAGGACATAAACCAGCGTTTGGGGCCTGATGGCGCGTTGCAAGCGTTGATCGAGGCGAAAGAACAGGGCCTGACCCGGCATATCGGCTGCACCAGCCACCGCCACGACCTGCTCATCGAAGCATTGCGTCGGTTCGATTTCGAGATTGTCCTGGCGATCATGAACTTTATGTCGCGCGAACCGATGGAGGAGCTGATCCCCCTGTGCATAGAGCGTGGCGTGGGCTTTACGGTGATGAAGGGGCTGGGCAAGGGCTTGTTGCCAGTCGATCTAGCCCTCAAGTGGCTCCTGAACCAGCCGGTGCATTGTGTGGTGCCTGGAGCGCTATCCCCGGAGGAAATTGAGCAGAGCGCCCGCGTGGGGCACGGCGACCTGACATGGACAGCAGAAGACGCGGCACGCGTTGCAGCCGTCGAAAACGAGCTAGGCTCTACTTATTGCTCCGTCTGCGGCCTCTGCCTGCCATGTCCGGCGAATATCCGCATCAACGTCGTCCTGGGCACCGATGAGCACCTCTATGGCTACCGGGCATACGGGCGCGACGGCTTCCGCGACTATCCGTGGTCGCTCGATTACGTGGCTGACAACTGGCAGGCGCGAGCAGAGACGATTGCAGCCATCGAGGCTTGCACGCGCTGCGGCATATGTGAGGAGCGCTGCCCCCGTGGTCTGCCGGTGATGGACCTGTTGCAGCGCACGCTGCCCACACTGCGCGAGATATTGAGCGTTTACCGGGATGACCTGAGGCTCGGCCAATGAGCCGCGTTCCATCCCGGCCCCGATGACCTATGCGCCCTGCCTGACAGGGCAATTATTATAGATCTAGGAGGAAAAGCATGCACCCGTTTGCTACGCTCGACGTGCCCGCCGGGCATGTCGGTATCCATTGGTTCGAGCAGAACGCCTACGCCCTGCGCGACTCGCGCGGGACGATGGTGCTGGTAGACCCCTATTTCCCCACCGAGCGCCCGCCGGAAAAGTTCATCCGGCCCCAGCCGCCCGTGGTGGAAGCCGAATTCCCCACGGATTATGTCCTGTTGACCCACGCCCACAGCGACCATACCAACTCGGAGACCATCGCCCGCATCCACCAGGCGTGGCCCAAGGCGCGGTACATTGGCCCGCAAGAGAGCATCGCCCAAATCCTGCGCGACACGGACGTGGACGAGGCGCATACAACCATCATCGCCGCTGGGGAATCGCTTGCGCTGGACGGTATCCAGGTGCACGCTTTTTACTCCAAACCGCCAGAGGGCGACCCCGCCGCCGGGATCAAGCCGCCCAACGTGACCCATTTGGGCTATGTGATCG